>JAXMJU010000407.1:0-12643 GCA_034376265.1 Sulfuritalea sp. | reverse complement strand
TGGCCAGCGAGCGCGCGCAGGAGTTCGATCCGCTCGAGTTCGACCGCTTCACCCGCTTCCAGGAGGTGACGCGGATGATGGCGGAGAGCGTGAACGACGTCGCCACCGTGCAGCAGAACCTGATGCGCAATCTCGACCAGGCCAATGCCGCCGTCGTCGCCCAGGCACGCCTCTCGCGCGAACTGTCGCAGCGCCTGATGGGCGTGCGCATGGTGCCCTTCGAAAGCCTGGCCGAGCGCCTGCATCGCGTGGTGCGGCAGGCGGCCAAGGATACCGGCAAGCGCGCCAACCTCGACATCCGCCACGGCCAGACCGAGCTTGACCGCTCGGTGCTGGACAAGATGGCCGGGCCGCTGGAGCACATGCTGCGCAACAGCGTCGCCCATGGCCTGGAGGACACCGCCGCGCGCCTGGCCGCCGGCAAGGATGCGATCGGCCAGATCACCCTGTCGCTGGCGCAGGAAGGCAATGAAATCGTGGTCTCGATCGCCGATGACGGCGCCGGCCTCGACTTCGCGCGCATACGCCGGCGCGGCATCGAACGCGGCCTGATCGCGCCCAATGCGGACATCGATCCGGCGATCCTGACGCAACTGATACTGCAATCCGGATTTTCCACCGCCGACGAAATCACCGCGCTCGCCGGCCGCGGCGTCGGCATGGATGTGGTGAGGAGCGAAACCGCCAGCCTCGGCGGCCGCATCGAGGTCGCCTCGGAAACCGGGCGCGGCGCCACCTTCCGCATCTACCTGCCGCTGACGCTGGCGGTCACCCAAGCCGTGCTGGTCACCGCCGGCAATCGCCGCTACGCGATTCCGTCCTCGATGATCGAGCAGGCCGCGGAACACAAGCCCGACTCGGCGGCACTGGTCCGCAGTTCAGGTGGAACCGAATGGCTGGGCAACCGCTATCCCTACCATTACCTGGCCCGCCTGCTGGGCGAAACCGACGCCATTCCGCCGACGGCGCGGCGCTACTGGATTCTCCTGATCAAGGGCGGCACCGAACGCGTCGCGCTGGAAGTCGACAGTCTCAGCCGCAACCAGGAAATCGTGGTCAAGTCGGTCGGGCCGCAACTCGCCCGCGTGCCGGGACTGGCCGGAGCCACGGTGCTGGGCAACGGCGAGGTGGCGCTGATCATCAACCCGGTGGCGCTGGCGGCCCGCGCCGTCGAGCGCGCCGTCATCCCGCCGCCCACGGCAGGCGGCGCGGAGCAGCCTGCGCCGGTTGTCGCCTCGACCGCCGCCGCCGCGGTGATGGTGGTCGACGATTCGCTCACCGTGCGCAAGATCAGCGGCCGGCTGCTGGCGCGCCATGGCTATCACGTGCTCACCGCCAAGGATGGCGTCGAAGCGCTGGAACAGCTGGCCGAGGTGGTTCCCGACGTGATGCTGCTGGACATCGAAATGCCGCGCATGGACGGCTTCGACCTGGCGCGCAACATCCGCGCCGATGCCCGCCTCAAGCATATTCCGCTGATCATGATCACCTCGCGCACGGCCGACAAGCACCGCCAGATGGCGGCGGAAATCGGCGTCAACCACTATCTCGGCAAGCCGTACGACGAAGAGGACCTGCTGGCCTGCATCCGCCAGTCTCTCGGCAAGGGCGCCTGATTCCGGACGCACCGGGGCCGGGCCAGACACAAGGACAGCTTCATGACCCAGCAAGCACGGCCGTTCAAGGTCCTCGGCATCCAGCAGATCGCCATCGGCGGCGCCTCGAAGGAACGCCTGAAAACACTCTGGGTCGAGATGCTGGGCCTCCAGATCACCGGCAATTTCGTCAGCGAGCGCGAAAACGTCGATGAAGACATCACGGCCATGGGCAGCGGCCCGTTCAAGGTGGAAGTCGACCTGATGCAGCCGCTCGATGCGGCGAAGAAGCCCGCCGTAAACGAGCCGCCGCTGAACCACGTCGGACTCTGGATCGACGACCTGCCGGCGGCCGTGGCCTGGCTCACCGCGCAAGGAGTGCGCTTCGCGCCGGGCGGCATCCGCAAGGGCGCCTCGGGCTATGACATCACCTTCCTGCATCCGAAGGCCAACGAGCAGTTTCCGATCGCCGGCGAAGGCGTGCTGATCGAACTGGTGCAGGCGCCGGCCGAAGTGATCGAGGCCTTCGCGCGCATTGCCTGACCCCGGCGCGCGCCGGCAACCGCCTAAACCGCAAACATCCGGCAGCAGTCGCGGCCGGCTTCCTTGGCCGCATACATCGCCAGGTCCGCGCGCCGCAGCAGTTCGGGCCCCGACAGATCGCTGCCGGAAAACATCGCGATGCCGATACTGACGGTGATTTCCAGCGGCAGGCCGAGCACGCGCATCGGCTCGTGAATCGCACCGAGGATTTTCTCCGCCATGCGTTCGGCATCGGCACTGCCGCTGAGGCCGGTCAGCACGATGACGAACTCGTCGCCGCCGAGGCGGGCCACCGTATCGACTTCGCGCAGCGCCGCCCGGAAACGCTGCGCGGCGATGCGCAGTACCTCGTCGCCGATGGCATGGCCGTAACCGTCGTTGATCGCCTTGAAGTTATCGAGATCGACCAGCAGCAGGGCGATCTGTCCACGGCTGCGCCTTGCCAGCTGCAGCGACTGTTCCAGGCGCGCATCGAACAACAGTCGATTGGCCAGGCCGGTCAGGGTGTCGGTATGGGCCAGCGCCTGCAACTGGCGTTCGTTTTCGCGCAGACGGGCGTTGAGCGCTTCGAGCTCGCCGGTGCGCTCGGCGACACGGCGCTCGAGACTCGCCTCGGAGCGTTGCAGCACGCCGAGCAGTTGCTGCTTGGTGGCCAGTACATCGTTCTGCGCCGCATCCTTTTCCCGCCGCAGGCCGTTGATGCGGTCGGCCAGGGCGAAGGAAAGCAGCAGCATTTCGAGCGCCGAACCCATCTGCATGGCGTAGTAGCTGAGGAAAGTCGTCGGCAGCAGGTTCAGGTTGCGCAGGCCGACCACGGCAACGCCGATCAGCAGCACCGTCCACGCCAGCAGGAAGGTGCTGGCGCCGGCTTGCCCGGCCCGCCAGCAACGCAGTCCGGCCAGCACCGCGACAGCCGAAAACGTGACACCGGTGATGGAAGTCAGGATCGCCGCCAGGCGGTAGGGAGCGACCAGCGGCACCAGCATGCACACCGCAAACAGTGCGGCGAGGCCGATCACGGCACCATCCAGACGCGGCAGGTTGCGCCGCGTATCGAGGAAGCCGCGGGTGAACAAGGCGCCGAACAGGCCAGCCGCGGCAAAGCCGACCGTGAATGCCAGGTTGCCCCAGGCCGGCCAGGCCGGCCAGAGAAACTGGTTGCCCAGCCCGTTGAGCGACAGCTGTCCCACGGCCATGCTGGCGGCAAACAGGACATAGGTCAGGTAGTTTTGATCGCGCAGCGAGAACCAGATCAGCAGGTTGTAGAGGGCGAGCGCCAGCAACATGCCGAAATAGACCGAAAGCACCGCATAGGCACCTAGAGAATCCTGCCAGAAGGCCTCGGCTTGCCACAGGCGCAGGGGGATGGTCAGCGTGCCTTCGGACGCGATGCGCAGCCAGAGGCTAGCGGTCGCCGCATCGCTGTTCAGATGCACGGGAAACACGAAGTTGCGGTGCGTCAGCGGCCGCGCGGCGAAGGGCAGGCGGTCCCCGGTCGTCAGGCGTTCGCCGTTGGGACCGAAATATTCGATGCTGTCCAGGGTGGGGAAGGCGACTTCCAGCAGCCAGTCGTGCGACGCGCCGGGAGCGGCCTCGAAGTCGAAACGCAGCCACCAGGCCGAGGATGAATAGCCGAAGTTGATTGCCGCACCGGCCTTGACCGGTGCCGGCCGAAACTCGGCGCTGCGCGCCTGGACATCGGCCAGCGACAGGCGTCCCCCGGCGTCCTCGAGTATCGACACCTCGGTCGCCAACTCCAGCACAGTGGTGCCCGGCGCCAGCCGTATGGCGGCGGCGGCCGTGCCGATCTGGCAGGCCCAACAGCACAGCAGGAACACCAAGGCAGAAATGCGCGGCACGTCATGACCCGTTTGGAATGCGCCTCGAATTCTATCCGAATGAATACCGCCGCCGCTGCATGCGCAGGCGGACATCAAACGTCGATTGGGTAGAATCGCCGGACTTTTCAAACCCCAAATACTCCGATGCTGTTCGAATCCTACGCCAACCCCCGCCTGCAACTCGCCAACCGCATCGCCATGGCGCCGATGACCCGTTGCCGCGCCGAGCAGTGCCCAACGACATGGTCGTCGAGTATTACCGCCAGCGTGCGGCGGCCGGCCTGATCATCGCGGAAGGCGCGCCGATCTCCGATCGCGCGCGCGGCTACATCAACACCCCGGCGCTGTGGAACGAGGCGCAGGCCGCCGGCTGGCGGCGGGTGACCGATACCGTCCATGCCGCCGACGGCAAGATCTTCGCCCAGCTCTGGCATTGCGGCCGCGTCGCGCATGCCGCGCTGCATGCCGACGGCAGCGCGCCGGCCGGCGTGTCGCTCAAGCCGGCGGCGACGCAGACCATGATTCCCGGGCCCGGCGGCAAACCGGTGCCCACGCCCTGCGGCAAGCCGGAGATTTTGAGCCTGCAGGAGATCCACGGTGCCAACGGCTATCTGCACATCTACTGCCAGACCGCGGACTGGATCCACGATGCCGGCCATTCGATGATGCCTGCATTGCGCGACGCCTTCCACGGCGCCATCATCGCCTGCAGCGGCTTCAAGACCGCGGCCGCAGGCAATGCGCTCCTGCAGCGCGGGCATGCCGACCTGATCGCCATCGGCAAGCCCTTCATCTCCAACCCGGACCTGGTCGAGCGCTTGCGCCGCGGTGCGCCGCTCGCCAAATGGGATACCGCGAGCTTCTACAGCGGCGGCGAGCACGGCTATACGGACTACCTGGAAGAAGAGTTGGCGCTGGCGACACGGCGCCGACCAGTGCCGGCGCCGCTTGCTGCATGTCGGCCAGCACGCCCCAGTGGAACAGCCGATAGACCAAGCCGCGCCGCTCCACCTGCATGCAAATCGGCTGGCCGTTGAGGGTGCCCACATACCGCGGGTCGCCGAATTGCCAGGTCGAGCGCAGTTCATGGCGATCTATTGGCGAAGCTGCCCGATGGGCCGGTTCAGCTTATTATATTGCATCATGATGCAATATATAGTTGCGTCATATTGCTCGATAGTGCAATATATAGATTCATATCCTTGCATTGAGATGCAACATCATGAAAACGAACTTTCCCCAACTCAAGCTCCGCCAACTCGATGCCGCCCTTAACCGCTGGCGTAGCGCCGATCTGCCGCCACGTCCGCCTTCGGGCTGGATCAAGGCCATCCGTGAAAGTCTGGGGATGACGGCGACACATCTCGCCGGTCGCCTGGGTGTCGCCACGTCAACCGTCACCCGTCTGGAGACCTCGGAGGCCGATGACACCATCAGCCTGGGCACCTTGCGCCGGGCCGCTGAAGCCTTGGAATGTGAAGTCCGCTATGCGCTGGTGCCAAAGCAATCGCTTGAAGACACCCTGAACGCGCGCGCCCTTGCGATGGCACTTCGGCAGATGGCCCCCGTTTCCCACACCATGGCGCTGGAAGCACAAGCCACCTCAGCCGAGGCCAAGGAGGCGCAGACCCGCATCCTCGTCGAAGCCCTACGCTCCGGCTCGCCCCGCAAGCTCTGGAAGAATGGCTAACGCTCATGACCATGCACATTGACTATCCATCCGGCACCACCCCGCTCGATGCCGACGAACTCGCCAGCTATCCGCCCGACGCAATCGCCGTGCGCTTCCATCACCGCCTGGTCGCCATCCATCCCTTCCCCAACGGTAATGGTCGCCACGCCCGGCTGATGGCCGATCTTCTCGCCGAACGGCTCGGCCAGCCCCGCTTTACCTGGGGCAGCCGCAGTTTGGCCGATGCCAGCGCAACGCGGCAGGCGTATATCGCTGCCTTGCAAGCCGCCGATGCCCGCGACTACGCGCCCCTACTTGCCTTTGCCCGAAGCTGAACCCATGACCCAGACCGTGAAGAAGATGCGCCGTCCCGCCAGCGCCTACTATCTACTCACTTGAAGGCGATGATGGCTTGATCCACGGCCAGGCTTTCGCCCGGCTTGGCCAGCAGTTTTTCCACCACGCAATCGCGCTCGGCCTTGAGCACGTTCTCCATTTTCATGGCCTCGATCTTGGCCAGGATTTCGCCGGCCTTGACCTCCTGCCCCGCGCTGACGGCGATCTGCGTCAGCAGCCCCGGCATCGGCGAGAGCAGGAACTTCGACATGTCGGGCGCGGCCTTGACCGGCATCAGTGCGCGCAGTTCGGCGGTGCGCGCCGACATCACCAGCATGTCGGCCTGCACGCCCCAGTGGAACAGCCGATAGACCAGGCCGCGCCGCTCCACCTGCATGCAGATTGCCTGGCCGTTCAGCGTGCCGGCGTAGAGCGGCTCGCCGAACTGCCAGCCCGAGCGCAGTTCGAAGCGCTCGCCGCCGAAGCTGACGTCCCAGCCGCCTTCCGCCGGACGCACCTGCACCTGGTACTGGCTGCTGCCCATCAGCACGACGAAGTCCTCGCCGGGAACGAATTCATGCCCCGGCAGCTGGCCGCTAATCGTCGCATTGCGCGCCAGGTACTGGCGATGGATCGCCGCGGCGACCGCCACCAGCATCGCCGGATCGTCGTGCGGCACGTCGGCGGCATTGAAGCCCTTGGGATACTGCTCGGCGATCAGGCCGGTGTTGAAGTCGCCGGAGAGGAAGCGCGGGTTCTGCATCAGCGCGGCCTGGAAGGCGATGTTGGACGCCACGCCGCGTATGACGAACTGGTTGAGGGCGTCGCGCATGCGGGCGATGGCCTGGTCGCGCGTCGTCGCATGGACGATCAGCTTGGCGATCATCGAATCGTAGAACATCGAGATTTCGCCGCCTTCATAAACGCCGGTGTCGACGCGCACGCCCGCATTTCCGTGACTGGCTTCGGGCGGCGGCACGTATTTCACCAGGCGACCGGTGGAAGGCAGGAAGCCGCGGAAGGGGTCCTCGGCATTGATCCGGCATTCCATGGCCCAGCCGTCGAGCTTGACATGGTCCTGGGTGAAGGGCAGCTTTTCGCCGGCGGCGACGCGGATCATCAGCTCCACCAGGTCGAGGCCGGTGATCAGTTCGGTCACCGGATGCTCGACCTGCAGGCGCGTGTTCATTTCGAGGAAGTAGAAGCTCTTGTCCTTGCCGACGACGAACTCGACGGTGCCCGCGCTCTCGTAATTCACTGCCTTGGCCAGGGCCACGGCCTGCTCGCCCATGGCGCGGCGGGTGGCCGGATCGATGAAGGAGGAGGGCGCCTCTTCGATGACCTTCTGGTGGCGGCGCTGCAGTGAGCATTCGCGCTCATGCAAATAGATGGTGTTGCCGTGCGCGTCGCCGATCAGCTGGATCTCGATATGGCGCGGCTCCTCGACGAATTTCTCGACGAAAATGCGATCGTCGCCGAAGGCATTCTTGGCTTCGGTCCTGCAGGCGATGAAGCCTTCGTGGGCTTCCTTGTCGTCGTAGGCCACGCGCAAACCTTTGCCGCCGCCGCCGGCGGAGGCCTTGATCATCACCGGGTAGCCGATGCCTTTGGCAATTTCCACCGCCTGCTCGGGCGTGTCGATCGCGTCGTTGTAGCCGGGAATGGTGTTGACCTTCGCCTCGTTGGCCAGCTTCTTCGAGGCAATCTTGTCGCCCATCGCGGCCATTGAATAGTGCTTGGGGCCGATGAAAATGATGCCTTGCTCTTCCAACCGGCGCGAGAACTCCGGGTTCTCCGAGAGGAAGCCGTAGCCCGGATGCACGGCCTCGGCGCCGGTCTGCTTGCAGGCGGCGATGATCTTGTCGATCACCAGGTAGGATTCCTTCGAAGGCGGCGCGCCGATGCAGACCGCCTCGTCGGCCATCTCGACATGGCGCGCATCCTTGTCGGCCTCCGAATACACGGCGACAGTGGCAATGCCCATCTTGCGGGCAGTCTTGATGACGCGGCAGGCGATTTCTCCCCGGTTTGCAATCAGAATCTTCTTGAACATGTTCTTTCTCCCTGACGCTTACAGCGGAATGTTGCCGTGCTTGCGCCACGGATTCTTGATGTCTTTGTTCTTGAGCATGGCCAGCGAGCGGCAGATGCGCTTGCGTGTTTCGTTGGGCATGATCACGTCGTCGATGAAACCGCGCGCGCCGGCAACGAAGGGATTGGCGAACTTGGCCTTGTACTCGGCCTCGCGCGCCGCGACCTTGACCGGGTCGCCCTTTTCCTCGCGGAAAATGATCTCGACCGCCCCTTTCGGCCCCATCACGGCGATCTCCGCCGAGGGCCAGGCGAAGTTGACGTCGCCGCGCAGATGTTTCGAGGCCATCACGTCATAGGCGCCGCCGTAGGCCTTGCGCGTGATCAGCGTGACTTTCGGCACCGTGCATTCGGCATAGGCGTAGAGCAGCTTGGCGCCGTGCTTGATGATGCCGCCGTATTCCTGCGCGGTGCCGGGCATGAAGCCGGGCACATCGACCAGGGTGATGATGGGGATGTTGAAGGCATCGCAGAAGCGCACGAAGCGTCCCGCCTTGATCGAGGACTTGATGTCGAGGCAGCCGGCCAGCACCATCGGCTGGTTGGCGACGATTCCCACGGTCTGGCCTTCCATGCGGGCGAAGCCGATCACGATGTTCTTTGCATGGTCGGGCTGGATCTCGAAGAAGTCGGTGTCATCGACCATCTTCAGGATCAGCTCCTTCATGTCGTAGGCCTTGTTGGCGCTGTCCGGCACCAGCGTATCGAGCGAGTAGTCGAGGCGGTCGGCCGGATCGCTGGTTTCGCGCACCGGCGGCTTTTCCTTGTTGTTGAGCGGCAGGTAGTTGAAGAAGCGGCGCAGCATCAGGAGCGCGTCGACATCGTTCTCCAGGGCCAGGTCGGCGACGCCGGAGCGGCTGGAATGCGTCACCGCGCCACCGAGTTCCTCGGCCGTGACTTCCTCGTGAGTCACCGTCTTCACCACCTCGGGGCCGGTGACGAACATGTAGGAGGAATCCTTGACCATGAAGATGAAGTCGGTCATCGCCGGGCTGTACACCGCGCCGCCGGCGCAGGGGCCCATGATCATCGAGATCTGCGGGATCACGCCAGAAGCCATGACGTTGCGCTGGAACACGTCGGCATAGCCGCCGAGCGCGGCGACGCCTTCCTGGATGCGCGCGCCGCCCGAATCGTTGAGACCGATCACCGGCGCGCCGACTTTCAGCGCGTGATCCATGATCTTGCAGATCTTCTCGGCATGGGCTTCCGACAGGGCGCCGCCGAACACCGTGAAGTCCTGCGAAAAGACGAACACCATGCGGCCGTTGATGGTGCCGTAGCCGGTCACCACGCCGTCGCCCGGGATGTGGCTTTCGCCCATGCCGAAATCGACGCAGCGGTGCTCCTTGAACATATCCCATTCTTCGAAGGTGCCATCGTCGAGCAGCATTTCGATGCGCTCGCGCGCGGTCAGCTTGCCTTTCGCGTGCTGGGCGTCGATGCGCTTCTGGCCGCCGCCCAGGGCCGCCCTGCCGCGCTTTTCGTCCAACTGGTGAATGATGTCGTGCATGCGATTACCTCCGATAAAACAAATTAGAAATTGCGGCCGACCAGCGCCAGCAGGCGCTGCGCCGCCGCCGCCGGCGTGGTGCTACCGGCTTCAACTGAAACTGAAAGCTCAGCCAGCGCGGACTGCACCGCCGGGTGCTCGCGAAAACGGTTGCGCAGGCCCGAATCGATCTGCTGCCACATCCAGGCCAGGGCCTGGTGGCGACGCCGCGCCGCGAATTCGCCGCTGGCCGTCCGCGTGCTCTTGAATTTCTCGATGACCTCCCAGAACTCGACGAGACCTTCCTTGCGCGTGGCCGACAGGGTCAGCACCGGCGGCTGCCAGTTGGGCGAGGCCGGATGCAGCATGGACAGCGCCGAGCGCATCTGCGCCGCGGCAAGCTGCGCCGCGCTGGGATCGAGGTCGGCCTTGTTGAACACCACCAGGTCGGCCAGTTCAATGATGCCCTTCTTGATCGCCTGCAGCTCGTCGCCGGCATTGGGCAACTGCAGCAGGACGAAGGCATCGGTCATGCCCGCCACCGCGGTCTCGCTTTGTCCGACGCCGACCGTCTCGACGATGATGATGTCGTAGCCGGCGGCCTCGCACAGCAGCAGCGCTTCGCGCGTGTGTTCGGCGACGCCGCCCAGGCTGCCCGATGAGGGCGACGGCCGGATGAAGGCTTCGCTGCGCTGCGAAAGCAGATCCATGCGGGTCTTGTCGCCCAGTATCGAACCGCCATGCACGGTCGAGGACGGATCGACCGCGAGCACCGCGACGCGGTGGCCGCGGGCTATCAGGTAGATGCCCAGCGCTTCGATGAAGGTCGACTTGCCGACACCGGGAACGCCGGAGATGCCAATGCGTAGCGATTTGCCGGTATGCGGCAGGATCGCGTCGAGCAGCTGCTGCGCGCGTTGCCGGTGGTCGGGCCGCGTCGATTCGACCAGGGTGATGGCCTTGGCCAGCGCGCGCCGGCTGCCCGCCAGCACGCCGTCGCGTAGCGACTCGTCCCGCGCGTCGTCGACGCCGGCCGAGCCCGGTTCGGGCATGAGCTGCATCAGGCTCAGGCGCTGGCCGGCAGATGGGCGGCGCGGATCGCGCGCAGGACTTCGTGGGCGCACTGGGGAATCGGCGTGCCCGGACCGAAAATGCCCGCCGCGCCATCCTTGTACAGCTGCTCGTAATCCTGCGGCGGAATCACGCCGCCGACGAATATCACGATGTCGTGGGCGCCTTGGCTGCGCAGCGCCTTGACCAGCGCCGGCACCAGCGTCTTGTGCCCGGCGGCCAGCGTCGACACGCCGATGGCATGGACGTCGTTCTCGATGGCCTGGCGCGCCGCCTCCTCCGGCGTCTGGAACAGCGGGCCGACATCGACGTCGAAGCCGAGGTCGGCGAAGGCCGTGGCCACCACCTTGGCGCCGCGATCGTGGCCGTCCTGGCCCAGCTTGGCGATCATGATGCGCGGCCGGCGGCCTTCGGCGGCGGCGAAGTTGTCGATCAGGTCGCGGATTTCCTTCATCGTCCCATCCTCGCCGAATGCCGCGCTATACACGCCGGAAACGGTTTGCGTGGTGGCGCGATGGCGGCCATAGACCGCCTCCAGCGCATCCGAAATTTCGCCGACTGTAGCACGCAGCCGGCTGGCCTTGATCGCCAGGTCGAGCAGGTTGCCCTTGCCGGTTTTTGCGGCGTCGGTCAGCGCCGCCAGTGCCGCCTGCACCGCCGCCGCGTCGCGGGTGGCGCGGATCTGTTTCAGGCGCGCAATCTGTGCGTCGCGCACGGCGTGGTTGTCCACGTCTAGCGTGTCGATCGCCGCTTCTTCCTTGAGCTTGTACTTGTTCACGCCGACGATGACGTCCTTGCCGGAGTCGATGCGCGCCTGCTTCTGCGCGGCGCAGGTTTCGATCTGCAGCTTGGCCCAGCCGCTTTGCACGGCCTGCGTCATGCCGCCCATCCTGTCCACATCCTCGATGATGCGCCAGGCTTCGTCGGCGATGTCCTGGGTCAGCTTTTCCATCATGTAGCTGCCGGCCCAAGGGTCGATCACGCTGGTGATGTGCGTTTCCTCCTGGATGATGAGCTGGGTGTTGCGCGCGATGCGGGAGGAGAACTCGGTCGGCAGCGCAATCGCCTCGTCGAGCGAATTAGTGTGCAGTGACTGCGTACCGCCGAACACCGCGGCCATGGCTTCGATCGTGGTGCGCACCACGTTGTTGTAGGGGTCCTGCTCGGTCAGCGACCAGCCCGAGGTCTGGCAGTGGGTGCGCAGCATCAGCGACTTCGGATTCTTCGGCGCGAATTCTTTCATGATCCGCCACCACAAGAGACGCGCGGCACGCATCTTGGCGATCTCGAGGTAGAAGTTCATGCCGATGGCCCAGAAGAACGAGAGCCGTCCGGCGAAGGCATCGACGTCCATGCCCGAGGCCAGCGCCGTCTTTACGTACTCGCGGCCGTCGGCCAGGGTGAAGGCGAGTTCCAGTGCCTGCGTTGCGCCGGCTTCCTGCATGTGGTAGCCGGAGATCGAAATCGAGTTGAACTTCGGCATGTTCTGCGCGGTGTAGCCGATGATGTCGGCGATGATGCGCATCGACGGTTCGGGCGGGTAGATGTAGGTGTTGCGGACCATGAACTCCTTGAGGATGTCGTTCTGGATCGTGCCCGAGAGCTGCTCCTGCGCAACACCCTGCTCCTCGGCCGCGACCACGTAGCCGGCCAGAATCGGCAGCACCGCGCCGTTCATGGTCATCGACACCGAAACCTTGTCGAGCGGTATGCCGTCGAACAGGATCTTCATGTCCTCGACCGAATCGATCGCCACGCCGGCCTTTCCCACATCGCCCACCACGCGCGGATGGTCAGAATCATACCCCCGGTGGGTGGCCAGATCGAACGCCACCGAAACCCCCTGCTGCCCGGCCGCCAGTGCTTTGCGGTAAAACGCATTCGATGCCTCGGCGGTCGAAAACCCCGCGTATTGGCGGATCGTCCAGGGCCGCCCCGCATACATCGTGGCGCGCACCCCGCGCGTGAAGGGCGCCAGCCCCGGCACCTCGCCCATCTGCGC
>JAXMJU010000406.1:0-3024 GCA_034376265.1 Sulfuritalea sp. | reverse complement strand
TGGGACCGAAGGTTTCGCGTTGCACCACCGGCCAGTGGTTCTCGGCCTCGATCAGGGTCGGCCGCACGAAATAGCCGGGCCGCGCCAGAACGCAGCCGCCGCACAATACGGTGCCGCCGCAGGCTTCGGCCTCGGCCACCGCGGCGACAAAGTCGATGCGTGCGGCTTCGTCTATCAGCGGCCCCATCAGAGTGCTAGCAGCCAGCGGATCGCCGACGCAGACCTCGCTGTAGGCGTCCAGCAGACGGCGGACCGTTTCGGCATAGCGCGATTCGTGCACGATCAGGCGGCGCGTCGAGGTGCAGCGCTGGCCGGCGGTGCCCACCGCGCCGAAGAGAATGGCGCGCAGGGACAGATCGAGATCGGCAGTTTCATCGACAATCACCGCGTTGTTGCCCGAACATTCGAGCAGGCTGCGGCCAAAGCGCGCCGCCACGGTCTGCGCCACGCGACGGCCAACGGCCGAAGATCCGGTGAAGGAGAGCAAGGGCAGGCGCGGGTCGGCGGCCATCCGCTCGCCGAGCTGCGGTCGGTCGGACAGCAACAGGCCGAAGATATCCGCGGCATCGTGCTGCCGCGCCACTTCGCAGGCCAGCCGATGAATGGCCAGTGCCGTCAACGGCGCCTTCGGACTTGGCTTCCACACCACCGTGTCGCCGCAGACCGCGGCGATCAGCGCGTTCCACGCCCAGACCGCGGCAGGAAAATTGAATGCGGTAATCACGCCGACCGGACCCAGCGGCTGCCACTGTTCGAACATTCGGTGCTGCCGGCGCTCCGAATGCATGCTGCGGCCGTACAACTGGCGCGAAAGGCCGACCGCGAAATCGGCGATGTCGATCATCTCCTGCACCTCGCCGTCGCCTTCGGCCTTGATCTTCCCGGTTTCGAGCGAGATCAGGCTGCCGAGCGCATCCTTATGCCGTCGCAGTTCCTCGCCCAGGGCATGCACCAGTGCGCCGCGTTGCGGCGCCGGCACCTCGCGCCATTTCACGAATGCGGCCGCGGCTGCCGCCACGCTCGCCGCATAGTTGGCGCTGGCGGCACGCCGAACGCGGGCGATCACCCTGCCGCTCGATGGGTTTTCCGAGGCAAAGCCGACCTTGCCCGCCGCCAGGCTGCCGGTGATGCCCAGCCGGGCCAGGATGTCTTTTTCGAGAGTCGCCGTCATGGCTTCGCGTCAGGCGGCGAAGGCATGGCGAACCGGCATCTGCTGCAGGACGGCGGCGATGCGGTCGATCGCGTCGTCGAGCTGGGCCATGTCGATGATCAGCGGCGGCGCGATCCTGATCACTGTGCCATGGGTGTCCTTGGTCAGCACGCCCGCATCGAGCAGGCGCAGGCAGGCGGTGTGCGCATCGAGCACCGATGGGTCGAGTTCGATCCCGGCAAACAGTCCGCGCCCGCGCACCGCGCGTATCGCCGGATGGCGCAAGCGACGCAGCCGCGCCAGCAGATGCTCGCCGAGCAGCGCCGAATGCGCCGAAAGGTCCAGCTCGACGATCAGGTCGAGGGCGACCAGGGCCACCGTCGCCGCCAGAGGATTTCCGCCGAAGGTGCTGCCATGGTCGCCGGGCGTGAACACATCCATCAGCTCACGGTCGGCGAGAAAAGCCGACACCGGCAGCAGGCCACCGCCCAGTGCCTTGCCCAGGATCACCCCGTCGGGCCGCACGTTCTCGTGCCAGGAAGCCAGCAGCTTGCCGGTGCGGCCGAGGCCGGTCTGCACCTCATCGCAGATCAGCAGCACGCCGTGACGCCGGCAGATTTCGGCGCAGCGGCGCAAATAGCCGTCGGGCGGCACGATGATGCCGCCCTCGCCCTGCACCGGTTCCACCAGGAAGGCCACGGTATCGGGGCCTATCGCGGCTTCCAGCGCGGCATCGTCGCCGTAGGCGACCCGCTTGAAGCCCGGCGCGAACGGGCCGAAGCCGTCGCGGTACTGGGCCTCCGAGGACATGCCGATGATTGCGATCGAGCGCCCGTGGAAATTGCCCTCGCAGGCGATGATCTCGGCCCGCTCGGCGGCGACGCCCTTGTGCCGGTAGCCCCATTTGCGCGCCGCCTTGAGCGCGGTTTCCACCGCTTCGAGTCCGGTATTGACCGGCAGCGCGGCCTCGTAGCCGAAGACGGTGCACAGGCGTGCCAGCAACAACGGCAAACGGTCGTTGAAAAAGGCCCGCGAGGTGACGGCCAGACGCTGCGCCTGTTCCGTCAACGCGGCCACCAGCAGCGGATGGCCGTGCCCCAGGCTCACCGCCGAATAGGCCGACATCATGTCGATGTAGCGCTTGCCCGTCGTATCCCAGACATGGATGCCCTCGCCGCGCGCCAGCACCACCGGCAGCGGCGCATAGTTGTGCGCGCCGCTGGCGGCCTCGATCCGCCGGCACTCGTCGCCGTCCGGCGCGCTCAGCGATTCGAGCAGGCGCCCCGCCAAGCGGGCGGTGCGGCCGGCGACGTCGCGTTCCGGGTTGTACTCGGCGATTTCGAGCGCGGCGAGTTCCGGCTTGCGGGCCAGGCTGCGCAGGGCATCGGCCAGGGCGGCGCCGTCCAGGCCGCCCGCGCTGGGCGTATTGACCCCCGGCGCGTCGCCCGGATCGACCGCGTCGAGATCGATCGAAATGCCGAAACTGCCGCCGCCGACATGGACCAGCGCCTCGTCCAGCGCCTGGCGCAGGCCGCACCGGCGAATCTGCTCCCTATCCACGACATGCACGCCAAGTTCCTGCAGCAGACGCATTTCGGAATCCTCGTAACTGCGCGCGCCGAACACGCAGCAGCGCACCGCATCCAGCGCCGCCTGCGGGCTTTGCCAGGGATTGGGGCCGCGCCCCAGCAGCGCCGCCAGCGGCATGCCGTGCGGATTGCCGCTGGGACTCGTGATCTCGGTATGCGCATCAAGATGGGCATCGATCCAGAGCATGCCGGGGGGCTTGCCGAGCGCCCGCGCCACCCCTTGCCAGGTGCCGACCGCCACCGCATGATCGCCGCTCACCACGACCGGCAGGGCACCGCTGGCGA
>JAXMJU010000405.1:0-4639 GCA_034376265.1 Sulfuritalea sp. | reverse complement strand
GCCATTGCGGCCCAGCAGCCTCAGGCTGTGGTGCGAGTCGAGTTCCTCCGGTGACGCCGGATCGCCGCGCTCGGCCAGATAGGACGGCGCCGCGTACAGGCCGCCGGGAATCACCGCGATGCGCCGCGCTGCCAGCAGCGTGTCGTCGGGCAGATCGCCGATGCGCACCGCGAGATCGAAATTCTCGCCGAGCAGATCGACGCGCCGCGGCGACAGATCCAGTTCCAGCGACACCGCCGGGTGCAGGGCGATGAAGGCCGCCAGCATGTCGGTCAGCAACTGCGTTGCGAAATCATTGGGCATCGAAACCCGCAGGCGGCCGCTGGGGCGCGCCTGGCGGTATTCGCTGAGCGCCTTAACGGCGTCGACCTCGGCCGCCACCTGACGCGCGTGTTCCAGCAGTTGCAGGCCGAACTCGGTCAGCGTGAGGCGGCGCGTGGTGCGCAGCATCAGGCGTTCGCCGAGCTGTTCTTCGAGGAAGGCGATGCGCCGCGATACCGTGGATTTGGGCAGGCCGATGCGTTCCGCAGCCCGGCTGAAGCTGCCAGCTTCGGCGACACGGGCAAAGATCAGCAGGTCATTGGGCTCGTATTGTTCCATGTATGGAACAATGTTATCCGATCCATGGGCTTCTGTTCTTACTTGGACATCAATAGAGTACGCATCAGATCATCACTTACCCAAGGAGAAGCAAATGAACATCCTGCAAATCAATGCCAGCGCGCGCCGCGAAGCATCCAATTCCACCCGTGTCGCCAATTCCATCGTGGACCGCCTGCAGGCGGCCAACCCGGCGGCCAGGCTCACGCTGCGCGACCTCGCCGTCACGCCGCATCCGGTGCTGGACGAAGCCGCGCTCGGTGCGTTGTTCACCCCGGCCGAGAAGCGCACGGCCGAGCAGGCGGCACGCGTCGCCCTCGATGACGAGCTGATCGCCGAAATCCAGGCGGCCGACGCGATCGTGCTTGGCGTGCCGATGTACAACTTCGGCGTGCCGGTGCAGTTGAAGAACTGGATCGATGCCATCGCCCGCAACGGCGTCACCTTCCGCTATACCGAACAGGGCCCCGAGGGCCTGCTCCAGGGCAAGACCGTCTATGTCGCCCTGGCCCGTGGCGGCAGCTATCGCGGCACCGCGGCCGACAGCCAGGTGCCCTACTTGAAGACGGTGCTCGGCTTCCTCGGCATGAGCGAAGTGCATTTCATCTACGCCGAAGGCTTGAACATGGGCGCGGAAGCCGCCGAGCGGGGCTTTGCCCAGGCCGAGGCGGACCTGGCGGCGGCACTGGCCTGAACCCGTAGCAGCGCAACGCATTCATCAACCCGATCGAGGAGATGTCATGACAAATCTGCAAGTCCGTACCAGTGAGCCGGTGCGCCAATCGCGCAGCGTCGAACGTCTGGTCGTCGGCCGGCCCACCTCCGACGGCGCCGGCGTCAAGCTGACGCGGGTGCTGACCCAGCCGCTACAGCGTCGGCTCGATCCCTTCCTGATGCTCGATGCCTTCGCCAGCGACAACCCGGACGACTACATCGGCGGCTTTCCCGACCATCCGCATCGCGGCTTCGAAACCGTGACCTACATGATCGCCGGCCGCATGCAGCACCACGACAGCGCTGGCCATCAAGGCCTGCTCGAAAACGGCGGCGTGCAGTGGATGACCGCCGGCCGCGGCGTGATCCATTCCGAGATTCCGCAGCAGGAAGCCGGCGTCATGGAAGGCTTCCAGCTCTGGCTGAACCTGCCCGCCCGGGACAAGCTGAGCGAGCCCTGGTATCGCGATTTCGCCGCCGCCGACCTGCCGCGCTTCGAAACCGATGGCGGGGTCGCCGTGACCGTGATCGCCGGCGAGAGCCATGGCATCGCCGGCGCGGTGACGCGCGAGGCGACGGCGCCGCTGTATCTCGACCTGCACCTGTCGGCCGGCACGCGTTTCGCGCAGCCGCTGCCGACCGGGCACAACGCCTTTGTCTATGTCTATCGCGGCGAAGTGCGCATCGGCGGCGAGACTCTGCCGACAAACCGCATGGCGATTCTCGCCAACGAGGCAGAGGCCGACGGCGTCGTGATCGAAGCCGCCAGTGAGGCGAAGGTATTGCTGATCGCCGGCCAACCGCTGAACGAAGCCATTGCCCAATACGGTCCGTTTGTCATGAACACGGACCAGGAGATTTACCAGGCGCTGAATGATTTTCGGGATGGGCGCCTGGCCTGACGTGCGGCCTGACTTTTATCGATGAGAAAATCCATGAATCTGCAAAAAGCATTTGATCCGCAGATTTCACCGATTAACGCAGATGGATCAGGGCGTTACTTGGTCGGGCCGCGCCACCTGCCGGATGCGCCGTGGGCACCGGCCACTTCTTGGTTTTATCTGCGTAATCTGCGGATTGAACTGAGGTTCTTCGGATGAACGATTCTTGCAAGGCTTTTCGCTCGGCGCCGGGCCGTACTGCATCGATGCCCGGCTTGCCACCGCAACGGCCGCGCGCTTCAGTTTGCACGGCACGGCATCCCTCAAGAGTTGGCGCTGGCGACACGGCGCTGCGCATCAGGACCGCACCCAGCTGCCGAGCCGGATGGCGCCGCCGATCATCAGCGCATAGATGGCGAAGCTGGCCGCGATGATGACGAAGAAGGCGGTCGCGGGCGCCTGCAACAGATGCACCGCGATCCAGCCGCCAACGGCAATCACCGCCAGACGCGCGACGCTGCCGGCAAGCGGCCAGAACATGCGTCCGGCGCCCTGGGAGGCGAAGAACAGCGCCAGACCGAGGCCGAACAGGCCATAGCAGGCGCCGACAATGCGCAAGTAAGCAGCGCCGAAGTCGAGTACCGCGGGGTCGTTGCTGAAGTGGTTCATCCACAGCGCGGGAGAGATCGCCGCAACCATGCCGATGAGTCCGGTGATAGCGGCCACCACCGCGCCGCCGGTCCAGGTGGCGCGCAGTGCGCGCGCGTGCTGGCCAGCGCCCATGTTGGTGGCGACCAGCGTGGTCAGCGCGGTGCCAAAACCGAAGGCGATCGGAATCATCACGTATTCGAGCCGCGCCGCCACGCCGTAGCCGGCGATCGCGGCCGTGCCGTAAGTGCCGATCAGGGCGGTGGCGGCGGCGATCGAGCCGTTGCTGAGCACGGGGCTCAAGGAGGCCGGTGCGCCGACGCGCAGGATGGCGCGCAGCAGCTCCGGGCGCAATTGCCAGGCCGCGCGGCGCAGTTGCACCGCCGCTTTGCCCTGCAGCAGATGGGCCATCAGCACGGCGCCGGCGATGGCGCTGGTGATCAGGGTGCTGCATGCCGCGCCGGCCACGCCGAGGCCGGTCAGCGGGCCCCAGCCGAAAACCAGCAGGGGGCACAGCAGCAGATGCACCAGGGCGCTGGCCATCAGCATCAAGGACGGCAGCAGCATGTTGCCGGCACCGCGTACGATGGCGGCAAGCACGTTCGCCAGCCAGACCATCAGGGCGCCGCTGAACAGCACACTGGAATATGCCAGCGCGGCATCGAGCGCGGCACCGCGGCCGCCCATCGCGGCATAGATCGGGCGGCCGAAGCCGAGCATCACGAGCATGAACACCGCGGCCAGGATGGCGGCGATCAGCAGCGCATGCTGCGCCAGGCGGTTGGCCTCGTCGCCGCGTCCGCCGCCGAGGGCGCGCGCCACGGCGGCGGTGACCGCGCCGCCGATGCCGCCGGCCGACATCTGCAGCATCAGCATCGACAGCGGAAACACCAGCGTGACGCCGGCCAGGGCATCGGCGCCGAGGCGACCGAGGATATAGCCGTCGTAGCCGATCACCACGGTGGTCGCGAACAGGCCGATGACATTGGGTGTGGCCAGGCGGAACAGGGTAGGCAGCAAGGGCGCCTGCAGCATGTCACGGGTGCGGCCTGTCGCCGCGCTGGCGGCCGTTGCGGCGGCCGTCGCTGCCGTGCTCATGGCACTGCCGGCCAGGCGAGCTTGCGACCCTGGATGCGACTCACGGCTGTTCCGCCGGGTCGGCCTGCAGCAGCGCCGTGCAATCGTCGAGCAGCGCGTGCAGGGCGACGACGCGTTCGGTGCCGAGCGCCGCGTTGATCTGTTGCTGCGCCTTCTTCCAGTGGCGCAGCGCCTCGGCCTGCTTGTCGCGGCCGGCTGCCGTGATGCTGATGCAGCGGCTGCGCGCATCGGCCCCCGCCTCCTGCAGCAACCAGCCGGCGGCCAGCAGAGGTTGCAGGTTGCGGGTCAGCGTCGAGGCATCGAGGCCCATGCGCCGCGCCAGTTCCCCGGGAGTGAGGTCACCCAGACGCAGCACGTGCGTGAGCAGCGAATACTGGGTCGTCTTGAGCCCGGCCTTGGCCAGCTCGACGTCGTAGTGCCGCGACAGCAGGCGCGACAGCTGCCGGGTCTTGAAGTTGGTGCAGCCTTTTGGCGCAGTGGGCGTTGGACTCATGCGGCTATTGTAGCTACAATGGTTGTAGATGCAAGTATTATTGCCGGCGCACACCCCACCTACCGCATGCCATTACACACAACCCATCCAACATAACCGCTGAGTCGCGCCCCGTCCCGTAATCGCCAGAGCTACCCCACAAACATGCTGCTTTTCCACCCCAACCGCGTCACCTCCTGGGCTGAAGCTCCGCGCTTTGCCCCGA
>JAXMJU010000404.1:0-6514 GCA_034376265.1 Sulfuritalea sp. | reverse complement strand
AGGGGCTGTGGATATGTGGATAGCTCGCCTGACGGCGACCTCCCCACATACCCACAGCCCCGCCAAAAGCCAGCCCTTTTTGAATTTGGATTTCAACGTCAAAACCGATCGCTCAGACTCAAACCTGGATTGGAATGGACTACCCGATCGCGATTCCGTTCAATTAAAAGGAATTGCGCCGAAACCGGCAAAAAAAACGCAACCCGAATGGGATTGCGCTTAATCCACTCCATAGGAGGAGGGAGGAGGAGACAGGGTCCAACATGAACTGCCGCCAAATATGCCTTGCGTCAGTCGGTGTCAGGTTGAAGAAATTCTTGCATAGGTTTTGCTGCAATGCAAGGTTTTTTTGTGCATTGCGCAACGAATTGTCGGATTGCGCATTTGTTTTCGCCTGTCGTTATCTATTTTGTTGATTTATTAGATAATTATGGATGTTGCCAATCCGGACGCAAGCGACCACCCGACTGCTCGGCGTCCCCGCGGGTAGGCGTCAAATGCTGCAACGCGACAGCTGCGCCTGGATACGACGGCTAGAATGCCGGCCGTGACCACAGGGAGGGACGGCAATGGAATGCACGGTACGCTGGCATGAGGGGATGAGTTTTGTTGCCGAGACCGGCAGCGGACACCTGGTATGCATGGACGGGGCGCCCGACGCGGGCGGGCGCAATCTGGCGCCGCGACCGATGGAACTGCTGCTGGCCGGCACCGGGGGCTGTACCGCCTTCGATATCGTCCTGATCCTGAAGCGCGGCCGCCATGAGGTCAGCGGCTGCGAAGTGAAACTTCAGGCCGAGCGTGCCGAGACGGACCCCAAGGTATTCACCGGGATCAACATGCACTTCGTGGTGACCGGAAACAAGCTCAAGCGCGAGATCGTCGAACGCGCCGTCAAGCTATCCGCAGAAAAATACTGCTCGGCGTCGATCATGCTCGGCAAGACGGCAACGATCACTCACAGCTTCGAGGTGGTCGAGTCAGGCGATGTATGAAAGCCTGGTCATCAGCTTCGACGAAAGCCTCATCGCCCACCTGACGGGGAGCGGAAGCTCCCGGGCGCCGTAATGACTCGCCGTTTCGGCATGGCGCATCTCGTCGGCTTTCATCTGTTCCAGCATCTCCCATGACTTGCGATCCTGTGCCGGCAGGATTGTCATGTGGCTTTCCAGGTGCCCTTCCACCTGGCGTTCGGTTTCGGCCAGAAAACCCAAGCTCCATGCATCGCCGCATTTCCCTGCGAACGCCCCGATCGCCAGCGAGCCGGCATACCACAGGGGATTGAGCAGGCTCTTGCGCCCGCCGAGTTCGGCGATGCGCCGTTCGGTCCAGTTCAGGTGCTCGGTTTCCTCCCAGGCCGCCATCTCCAGCTCGCGCTTCACCGCCGGGTCGTGCGAGCTCAGTGCCTGCCCCTGGTAAAGGGCCTGGGCGCAGATTTCGCCGCAGTGGTTGACTCGCATCAGCGCGGCGACATGGCGTTTCTCGGCCTCGCTCAGCTCGCCTTCCGGCAGATCAGCCCCCGGCATCGGTCGCCGGGTTGGAGCAGCGGCGAAGACGGCGCGCAGCGCCTTGTCGAATTCCGGAATGAGTGCGTCGATCAACGAAGCCTCCCTGGAGTCAGAGTGAATTGGGATGCTTGCCCAGGCGCAAGGCGTTGCGCCCTTCGTCGGCGGTGTAGATGCCAATGCCACCCGGGCAAAAGTAGTCGCGACTCAATGCCGCGTGGTGTCGATTGACGGGTTTGTTCTCGATGGGTCGCCACTGGGCCCGCGAAGCCTGTGATCGGTTCCAGCTATTGTCGCTGCGTCCCGTCGCGTAGAGTTTCCAGTTGCGATCCTTGCAATTGATGCCTTCGAAGCTGACATTGGTGGCGCCGCCTGAGGCCTTGACCACCAGCACATAGCGCACCACACCATCGGCACCCACCACGAGCGTACTGGCGTCGATCAGGTACTTGTTCGTGGCTACGGCACTGACGTAGAACTCACGCAGATCCTCCTCTTTGGGGAAGGCGGGAAGGTCGACTTCCTTCTGCTCCTGCCAGGGTGCCTCTTCCTCGAAGTTGCTGTTGAACCGCGGGAGTCCCACCGAATCAGTCTGCTGGGCAAATGCATTGGCCAGCATCCCGAGCAGAAAGACAGCCAATACAGGCTTCATTTGGCGTGGTCCACGGTATCCGTTTCCCAGCGCGGCGTGCGCTCTTCGGGATGCACAAACAACAGGCGCGCCAACTCCATCAGGGCCGCCTCATAAACGCTGCGCTTGAATTCGATCACGCTGCCCAGGGGTATCCAGTAGCTGTTCCAGCGCCAGGCGTCGAATTCCGGGTGCTCGCTGGCGCGCAGGCAGACGTCGCTGTCGCGGCCGACCAGACGCAGCAGGAACCAGATCTGTTTCTGCCCACGGTAGGTACTGCGCCATTCGCGGCGAATCCAGTGCTTCGGCACCTCATAGCGCAACCAGTCGCGCGTGCGACCGATGATCCGCACATGTTCGGGTTTGAGGCCGGTTTCCTCCTCCAGTTCACGCAGCATCGCCTGCTCGGGCGTTTCGCCCTTCTTGATGCCCCCTTGCGGGAACTGCCAGGAATGTTCGCGGATCCGTTTGCCCCAAAACACCTCGTTGCGACTGTTGACCAGAACGATGCCGACGTTCGGGCGAAAGCCTTCACGATCGAGCATGATGCATATTCCAATGATTGATTGGGGTCCATTCTTTCACAATCCCGCGTCGCTGGAAAGCCGCTCGCGTCGCATCTGCAAGTTGGCGGCCGCGGGTAAAATGCCTGTTTTCCGCCTTTCAGCCTACAGCCATGCGCGCCAGCCAGTTTTTCATCGCCACCCTCAAGGAAGCCCCCTCCGACGCCGAAATCGTCAGCCATCAGTTGATGCTGCGCGCCGGCCTGATCCGCCGTCTTGCCGGCGGCATCTATACCTGGTTGCCGATGGGGCTGCGCGTGCTGCGCAAGGTCGAAAGCATTGTGCGCCAGGAGATGGACCGGGCCGGCGCCATCGAACTGCTCATGCCGGCGGTGCAACCTTTTGAATTGTGGGAAGAATCCGGGCGCGGACCGAAATACGGCCCGGAACTGCTGCGCTTCAAGGATCGCCACCAGCGCGAATTCGTGATCGGGCCGACCCACGAGGAGGTCATCACCGACGTGGTGCGCCGCGAAATCAGAAGCTATCGCCAGTTGCCGCGCCACTTCTACCAGATCCAGACCAAGTTCCGCGACGAGATTCGTCCGCGCTTCGGCGTCATGCGCGGGCGCGAGTTCCTGATGAAGGATGGTTATTCCTTCCACGCCTCGTATGCCGACCTGGAACGCGAATACCGCAACATGTACGACACCTACAGTCGCATCTTCACCCGCCTGGGACTGAAGTTCCGCGCCGTGGCGGCCGATACCGGCGCCATCGGCGGCACCGGCTCGCACGAGTTCCATGTTCTGGCGGATTCCGGTGAGGATGCGATCGCCTTCTGCCCCGCCTCGGACTATGCCGCCAACGTCGAACTGGCGGAAGCGGTGGCCCCGACGAAAGTTGGCACTGGCGAGACGGCGGCGATGGAAAAGAAGGCCACGCCGAACAAGACCAAGTGCGAGGACGTCGCCTCCTTCCTCGGCCTGCCGCTGACGCAGACCGTCAAGGCCATCGCCGTGATGGCGGAAAAGGACGGCGGCAGCGAGTTCGTCCTGCTGTTGCTGCGCGGCGACCACGACTTGAACGAAATCAAGGCGCAGAAGGTGGTCGGTGAATTCCGCTTCGCCCGCGACGAGGAGATCGTCGAAGCGCTCGGCTGCAAGGCAGGTTATATAGGCGCCGTGGGCTTCAATGGCCGGGTCGTGGCCGACCGCAGCGTCGCGGTGATGAGCGACTGCGTCTGCGGCGCCAACGAAGAGGGCTACCACCTCACCGGCGTCAATTTCGGCCGCGACCTGCCGCAGCCGGAAACCGTGGCCGACATCCGCAACGTGGTCGAGGGCGACCCGTCACCCGACGGCAAGGGCACGCTCGAACTGTGCCGCGGGATCGAGGTCGGCCACATCTTTCAGTTGCGCACCAAGTATGCCGAAGCCCTGAAATGCACTTTCCTCGACGAGCAGGGCAAGGACCATGTCATGGAAATGGGCTGCTACGGCATCGGCGTCTCGCGCATCGTCGGCGCCGCCATCGAGCAGGGCCATGACGAACGCGGCATCATCTTCCCCGCAGGCATTGCGCCCTTCGCCGTGGCCGTGGTGCCGATGAACTATGCCAAGTCGGAAATAGTTCGCACGGCGGCCGCGGCGCTCCACGCCGAACTCCTCGCCGCGGGCATCGATGCGATTCTCGACGACCGCGACGAACGCCCTGGCTCGATGTTCGCCGACTGGGAACTGATCGGCATACCGCATCGCGTGGTGGTCGGCGAGCGCGGCCTTTTGGTCGGCAAGCTCGAATACAAGGGCCGCACGGACGCCGAGGCGACCATGGTGGCGGCCAGCGAAATGACGGCCTTCCTCAAACAGAAGCTGTGCGACGGCTAGTATTTGCGCTGTACCTTGCCGCTGCGCTCTCGCCGATCGCAGCCCGTGCCGGCGCACAGCAGTATGAGCCGCTCGCCGCCAGCGTCCAGGCGGCATTGCACGCGGCGATCGCCGATCGCGCCGCACCGGAACCGCAGTTCTCCTCGATCCGGGAAAAGGTCGACTGGCTGACCGAGATGTCGTCGCGCCTGGCCCGGCGCATGCCGGACCGCAGGGCGCGCCTTGAATTTCTCAAGACCGTCCATTACGAAGCCAAGCGCGCCGGCCTCGATCCACAGATGGTGCTCGGCCTGATCCAGGTCGAAAGCGGCTTCAAGAAATACTCGGTCTCCTCGGCCGGTGCGCGCGGCTACATGCAGGTGATGCCCTTCTGGGTACGCCTGATCGGCAACAAGGACAGCAACCTGTTCCACTTGCGTACCAACCTGCGGTTCGGCTGCACCATCCTGCGTCACTACCTGGACATCGAGAAAGGCGACCTCTACCGCGCGCTGGGTCGCTACAACGGCAGCCTGGGCAAGCCCGAGTACCCGAACATGGTGCGCGGGGCATGGGAGCGGCAATGGCACTGGGGGCCGCGAGTGATCGGACCGCGGTAGCATTTTGGTCGCCGTATCGCCAGCGCCGACTCTTCGGCTTTCCCTCGCAAGGGAGATGCCGGGACTCGCCCCGGCGGGCGAGATACTTTCTTGCTGCGCGGCAAGAAAGTATCCAAAGAAACGCGCCCCGCCTCTCCGGCCCTGCGGGCGGAGGGCTCGTCGGAGTCTCGCCCGTTCGCTCGGCGCACGGCCAAGCAGTTGGCCGTGCGAAACCCCGCGCTCACCCCTCGCTGCGAAAGGCCCGCCGGGCCGGTCGCTAAACTCGCTGCGCTCGGACAACGCGACCGGACTACTCCCGGCGAACCTTCCTCGCTCGGCGGAACAGGGGAATGAAAAATTCACGCGTCGTTGTGCGCGACGAAAATCAATTTGAAGCCGTTTGACCGGGTTCCGTGGCGATCTTACGCATCTGCGAAGGAATCCTTACGCCTGGCCAGCGACAATCTGCTTACCTTGCCTTATTTATGTTAGCGGAACTCAGATCGCCAGCAATAGCCCAGGCAGCATCAAAAAAATCCTCACTTGGCTTCTTTCTACAGTAGTTATCTACAACTTGAGATAGCGAATAGTCCGTGCTCCCATCTAGTACGCTGTGATCTTGAGTCACAGCATAGGCTGTCAAATAGCCCTTAAGCCATTGAAGAATTATTTGGTGCGAACTGTAATCTTTCAGCCATACCGAACAACGCGAAACGCCCATAGCGTGAATTGGTTTATCAAAGTTAATAGGCTGCGACAACGAGATGCTAGGTATCAAAAGAAGAGCCATACAAGTTAGAAATATTCTCATTTAATTTAATTCCCTTTAACTGAATTTGCACTCGCGGTTCTATTTTACGCGTAACAAAAGGGGCCAAATTGATTTCGCATTGAGGTCGACTACTACGGCCAAATTATTAGAGCCAGAGCTAAGCATGCCGCTACATATCCAAGCACCACGGATAAATCTAGGCAAATCATTGCGTACAGGGGCTGACCACGATTCTTCACGTTGATATACCAATGAGTTGGGCTGTCTCGAAACTTCGGATCGGCCGTCCCTGGTGTCGTCGTTAGACCGATCAGCCGGCACAAAGCCGAAGATAATATGACGATCCCAAGTGCTATTTCTTTGAGCATTATTGATCCTCCAAAATAACTTCGGTCCAGCGATTCGGGTGGCCACCATCACCTGATCAGACCATAAGCCAAGATAGGTTTCAGTCAAAATTGCTTTCGGCTACCGCAGTGAATAGTCTGCCCCTGTATGGTCAGGTTTTCAACGATCTCGTCCGCGGCCAGCCACACGCGACGGTTTGCATCCCCCTCTGACCCGCCGAGCGAGGAAGGTTCGCCGGGGGTAGTCCGGTCGCGTTGTCCGACGACGGCCGCTTTTTGGCCGGCTAGT
>JAXMJU010000403.1:0-40222 GCA_034376265.1 Sulfuritalea sp. | reverse complement strand
AAGCTTTTCCAGCTTGCGCCCGACCAGAACCACATGGGCACCCAGGTGCGCCAGCTCGTGGGCGGTGCAACGGCCGATGCCGCTGCCGCCGCCGGTGACCCAATGCACTTCGCCGGCGAACAAGCCGGCGCGTAACACGCTGCTGTAAGGTTTGCTGCTCATCGGCACTCCTTTGCGCATCGCCAGCTTGAATCGGCAAGTTCGCGACGATGCTACCGGCAGCTTCCGTTAACGTCAACATGATCGCGTTAAGGAAAGAATTATCTTGAATGCGCGAAGTGCACTTGCTAGGATGGCGGCGAACCATCCATTGATAACGGACGCAAAGGATAGCGGCGCGTGACGAAGCCAGGCAGAGGCGCAACGAAGAATGCGGCGGCGTTTGTCGCCAGCCATCGTCCGGCGGCGGACGGCGAGTTGTTCGGCATCACCGAACTGTCGCGCGAGTTCGGCATTTCGCTGCGCGCGATCCGTTTCTACGAAGATAAAGGTCTGCTCGCGCCGCGCCGGATCAATGGCGGCCGTGCCTATTCGCGGCGCGACCGGGTGCGCCTGGGGCTGATCCAGCGCGGCCGGGCGGTCGGCATGTCGCTGGCGGAAATCGAGCACATCCTGTCCTTGTACGGCGATCATGGCGAAGGTCACGCGAAGCAGCTCGATTACCTGATCGGGCGCATCGATGAAGCAATGACGGAACTCGATACGCGGCGACTTAACATCGAGATGATGCTGGCTGA
Organism: Sulfuritalea sp.; assembly: GCA_034376265.1. Classification (GTDB taxonomy): domain Bacteria; phylum Pseudomonadota; class Gammaproteobacteria; order Burkholderiales; family Rhodocyclaceae; genus Sulfuritalea. The sequence goes on along the minus strand of JAXMJU010000403.1, from coordinate 39,485 downwards.
GCTGGATGTGGTCCGTGGCGAATTACGGCGCGAACTCGCGGCGAAACGCCGCAGCGGCAAGAAGATCGGCAAGGCTGCCTGAGCCAACCGGGCATCGCTTGCAGCGATCGCCGCCGGCTCCGATCATGAGGTCCGAAAACGGCGAGTGTCCGCGCCCATCGTCGCTAAACTGCAGCCATGCAATTCACCCAGCTCGATCCCAGGGCCTGCTATCAGGCGATGAAAGCGCACGATGCGCGCTTCGATGGGCATTTTTTCGTCGGCGTGTCGACCACCGGCGTGTATTGCCGTCCGATTTGCCGCGTACGTTTGCCGAAACCCGAAAATTGTTCTTTCCATCCGAGCGCCGCCGCGGCGGAAGCGGCCGGATTTCGTCCTTGCCTGCGTTGCCGGCCCGAACTCGCTCCGGGTTTCGCGGCGACCGAAGCGAGCGCAAAGCTGGCGCGAACTGCCGCGCGGATGATCGAGGACGGCGTCGCCACGGATGTCGATCTCGCGTTCGTGGCGCAGCGCATCGGCGTCAGCGACCGGCATTTGCGCAGGATATTCGCGGCGGAATTCGGCGTGGCGCCGATCCAATATGCGCAGACGCATCGCTTGCTGTTGGCGAAGCGATTGCTGACCGATACGCCGCTGCCGGTCGTCGATGTCGCATTTGCCAGCGGTTTCTCCAGCGTGCGGCGTATGAATGCGCTGTTCGCGCAACGTTACGGTTTCAGCCCGACCCGGCTGCGCAAGGAAGGCGGGCGGCATGATGCCGCGATCGACGAGTATGCGCTGAGTTTCATCCTGCCTTACCGGCCGCCTTACGATTTTCCGCGCCTGCTGGCGTTCTTCGGCATGCGGGCTTTGCCGGGCGTCGAATCCGTCAGCGAGGCGGCGTATCGCCGCGTCGTCCGGCTCGCGTCGAATCCCTCCTCGATCGGCTGGCTCGAAGTGAGCCAGGTTCCGCAGCGGCACGCATTGCAGTTGCGTTTTGCCGCGACGCTCGCCGCCGCGAGCCAGGAACTGCTTTCACTGACCCGCCAGGCGTTCGATGTCGGTGCCGATCCGCAGGAGATCGCCGCGGTGCTCGGACCGTTGGCGCAAGGCGCCGAAGGATTGCGTCTACCCGGCGCATTCGACGCATTCGAACTCGCATTGCGGGCGATCCTGGGCCAGCAGGTGAGCGTGAAAGCGGCACGCACTTTGGCGCTGCGTTTTGTCGAGGCATTCGGCGAACCGGTGGCGACCCCGTTTGCCGACCTGACGCGGGCTTTTCCGTTGCCGTCCGTCGTCGCGCAACTGGGGCGCGACGAAATCGCCCGTCTCGGCATCGTCGGTCAGCGCGCCGACGCGATGATCGCGATTGCCCGCGAGATGCTTGCCGGCACGCTGGTGCTGGGCCATGCCTGCGCAGCGGAAGAAACCATCGAGAGCTTGCGCCGCATCCGCGGCATCGGCCCGTGGACTGCGCATTACATCGCCATGCGCGCGCTGGCGTGGCCCGATGCGTGGCCGCCGCAGGACGTCGCCTTGTTGGGCGCCTTGCAATTGCCGAACACCGCGCAAGGCCAGCGCGCGGCCGACGCGCTGGCGCAAGCGTGGCGCCCGTGGCGCAGCTATGCCGCGCTGCATGCCTGGCGCAAACTGGAACCGGTCGAGCAAGCTAAGGAGCAGCGATGACAAGGCACTATCAATGGCATCAATCGCCTTTGGGCGAACTGTTGCTGGCGGGCAGCGGCGAGGCGATCACCGATGTGCATCTGCGCGCCGGAAAATACCTGCCGGAAATTCGGCCCGATTGGGTGTATGGCCCGCATGACGCGGTGCTGAACCAGCTGCGGCGCGAGCTGGACGACTATTTCGCCGGCCGTTTGCGCCGTTTCAGCGTGGCGCTGGCGGCGCAGGGCACGGCATTCCAGCTGCAAGCCTGGGGATTTCTCGCCGCGATACCGTTCGGTGCGACGCGCAGCTATCGCCAGCAGGCTTGCGCGATCGGGCGGCCGAATGCGGCGCGGGCGGTTGGCGCGGCGAACGGCAGGAATCCGATCGGCATCGTGGTGCCCTGCCATCGCGTGATCGGCGCCGACGGCAGCATGGCCGGCTACGCCGGCGGCATCGACTGCAAGGAGTTCCTGCTGAAACTGGAAGGCGCGCTCTGAGAGCTTGTGAATAAATCTACTGCGCGTGCCGGATCGGGGCTTGGGCGGTGCTCGCTATCCTCATGTACAAAGGCGTACATTCCGGTAGCTGCGCTCCGGCCGCACCCCGCTGCGGCGCGCTCGCTACGATTTCTTCACAAGCTTTGAGCGCTTGCAGCTCGCTTCAGAGCTTGTTCAGTTCGGCGCGCAGCGCGGCGATCACGGTATCGTAACGGTGCGGGTCGGCATCGCGGCCGGCGCCGAATACGGCGGAGCCGGCGACGAAGGTATCGACCCCGGCTTGGGCCACTTCGCGGATGTTCGCCGGGCCGACGCCGCCGTCGATTTCGAGGCTGACGTTCAAGCCGCGCACATCGATCATCTGCCGCACTTTCTTCGCCTTGTCGAGCACGTAGGGAATGAATTTCTGGCCGCCGAAGCCGGGGTTGACCGACATCAGCAACACCATGTCGAGCTTGTCCAGCGTGTATTCGAGCACGTCGAGCGGCGTCGCCGGGTTGAATACCAGGCCCGGCTTGCAGCCGCATTCGCGGATCAGACCGATGGTGCGGTCGACGTGTTCCGAAGCTTCCGGGTGGAAGGTGATGTAAGTGGCGCCGGCCTTGGCGAAGTCAGGGATGATGCGGTCGACCGGCTTGACCATCAGGTGCACGTCGATCGGCGCCGTAACGCCGTGCTTCTTCAGCGCTTCGCAGACCAGCGGGCCGATCGTCAGGTTCGGCACGTAATGGTTGTCCATGACGTCGAAATGCACGATATCGGCGCCCGCGGCGAGCACGTTGTCGACTTCCTCGCCGAGCCTGGCGAAGTTGGCGGAAAGAATGCTGGGGGCGATCCTGAACGTCTTGGACACGGCGTACTCCCGAAAGTAAATGGAAAGATTCTACCGGCGGCGCAGCGCGGCGGATTCAGGATTTGTGATGGCGGCCATAAGCGCGGCTAGAATTGCCGCCATTCACTAAACGTGAAATACGTTGGTCAGTGCGGATGCAAATCTTCGAGCGCAGCGAGCCAGTCAGTAGCCTCCCCGTGAGGGGAGGATGGGAGGGGCGGGCCCATTTGCCAGCCTGCGGCTTATCGACAGTGCAATATTTCATGATACGGAGGGGGCATCGAAGCCATGAGCGTTAGGGGGATGCATCGATGATTCTGCTGACAGGCGGCGCTGGTTACATCGCGCTGCACACCGCCGCGGTGCTGATCGAGACGGGCCATGAGGTCGTGCTGTTCGACAACTTCTGCAACAGCAAGCCGTTGGCGGTGCAGCGGCTGGAAGCGATCGTCGGGCGGCCGGTGCCTTGCATCAAGGGCGACGTGCGTTCGCGCGCGGACCTGGACGGCCTGTTCGATCAGTACTCGATCGATGCCGTGATCCACTTCGCCGGCCTGAAGGCGGTCGGCGAATCGGCGGCCGAGCCGCTGCGCTACTACGACAACAACGTCAGCGGCAGCCTGGTCCTGCTCGAAGCAATGCAGCGGGCCGAAGTCAGGCGCATCGTCTTCAGCTCATCGGCCTGCGTCTATGGCGAGCCGGATGTCAGCCCGATTCCAGAATCGGCCCCGCTGCGCCCGGCGAACACTTACGGCCGCACCAAGCTGATGGTCGAGGAAATCCTGCGCGACCTGCAGCTCGCCGCGCCCGACTGGTCGGTCGCCTTGCTGCGCTATTTCAATCCGGTCGGCGCGCATCCGTCCGGCCTGATCGGCGAAGATCCGAACGGCATTCCCAACCACCTGATGCCCTTCATCACGCAAGTCGCGGTGGGCCGCCGCCCGGAACTCCAGGTTTTCGGCGGCGATTATCCGACACCGGACGGCTCGGGCGTGCGCGACTACATTCATGTCATGGATCTGGCGGACGGCCATCGGGCGGCGCTGGACTGGGCGTTGCGCGATCCGCAGGAAGTGCTGACGGCGAACCTCGGCACCGGCCGCGGCTACAGCGTGCTGGACCTGGTGCGGGCCTTCGAGCAGGCCAGCGGACGGGCGATTCCCTATCGCATCGTGGCGCGTCGTGCGGGCGACGTCGCCGCCTACTGGGGCGACCCGTCGCTGGCCGGGCAGCGCCTGGGCTGGGCCGCGCGCCGCACGCTGGAAGACATGTGCCGCGATTCGTGGAACTGGCAAAGCCGCAATCCGCAGGGTTTTGCCTGAGGCGGCCGCTCCGTGCTGTTGTGTCGCCGTGTCGCCAGCACCAACTTTCAGAGCTTGCCGGCGGCGACCAGGCGATTGAAGATCGTGTTGGCGGAGAGCCAGACCAACTGATCGTCGAATTCGCATAGCGGTGTTGCTTCGACTTCATCGTCGGCACAGCCCGATGTGATCGGCATCGACGTGCGGGAGACTTTCGTGGCGCCGCTGTTGTTCAGCGCTTCGTCGGTCCCCGCGCTGGGCGAGCTGGCCGTGCCGCCGCCCTGCGGCGTACCGCCGTAGCCGTTCTTGCCGACGGAAAGAATCACGGCCGGCGCGGTGGCGAGGATGTTTTCCTTCTTTGTTTCGGTGCTGCCCCCGGTGGTCGGATCGTCGCCGCGGGTAATGACCGAGACGTCGCCGGCGCTGGTCAGGGCGATGGTGCCGGAGAAGGCCGAGGAGACGCGATAGCGCAGGCGGTAACCCCAGCCGTCGGATTGCGTGGTGCCGACGGTCTGGTAGGGGAAATCGCCTTCCTGCGCGGTGCAGGCGCCCGACGATCCGTTCTCGGCGCCGTCGGCATCGGTATCGGGGCAGGGCAGGCGTCCGTTCACCACGACATAGCCGAGCAGGGCGTCGCGCGTTTCAGCGAGCAGTTTGTCGGTTTCCTGGCGGGCCCGGATGTCCTGCTGCGCCGACAGCGGCAGCAGCATGCCGCCGAGCAGCAGCGCGACGATGAACAGCACGATCGCGAGTTCGATCAGCGTGAAGCCGCGCGGGGCGAAAGTTGGTGCTGGCGCGACGGCGGGAATCTTCATTCGATCCGTTTGCATCGGCTATTGATCAATTCCGTGCGGGCCGAGTTCAATACAGGCGACGCCTTTCTCATGCAATGTGTCTTGGAGAACCGCTCGATGCGTGAGTAGCAATTTCAGCAAGACCGATTTTGCATGGTTCGGTATTCGTATCCAGATCACTGGCGGCGGTGCGCCGTGAATTGCGGAAAGCTCCTCGAAATCGGCATCACGCGTGACGATGATGTACCCGTTTTCTTTCGCATAGCGCCATATGGTTCGGTCATCCGCTTGTTCGAGGCCGACCAAGGTGACCTGGGTGCTTTCCGGGAACTCGGTTTGCAGAAAAGGAACAAGTCGGCGAGAAATGTTCTCGTCGAGTAGCAGCTTCATGGAGCAACGAGTTTAACTACGCTTTGTTCCCTTTGGGCCGCATAGGCCAGACAGGCGCGTATGTCGTCGGATTCGAGCTCAGGAAAATCCTCCAGAATTTCGGTTTCCGCCATGCCTTCGGCCAACATCGCAAGGATGTCATAGACGCTAATGCGCAAGCTGCGGATGCAGGGGCGCCCGCCTCTCTTGCCCGGTTCGAGGGTGATGCGATCAGAAATATTCATCGGCCCCTCCTAGGATTGGATTGCCTGTATGGCGACTTTACACGAATGGCGAAAGTTGGCGCTGGCGCGACGGCGGGAATCATGGCAGCCATGTGCTGGCGAAATCCGTAATGTTGACGACCTGGTCCTGGGTTCCTTGTCCGTTGGTGAAGCCCAGGCGCATGCTGCGCAGGGATTCGCCGTAGCAGATGTTGTCCGAACCGCAGTTGTGGAGCGCATCGTAGCAGGAGTTGTCGGCGCCGCAGACTTGGCCGCTGGGGCAACTGCCGCCGTCGCCGCAGGCGGCGTGCTTGAGCAAGGCGGAGCCGCTGCATTTGTTCGCAACGCAGGCGCCCTGGGGAATGTCGTGGATCGTCGCCGTGTCGTGCAGCAGCGTGATGGTGTTGGTCGGCAACTGCTTGATGCCGGTGTAGCAATACTTGTTGCCGTCGGCTTCGGTGCCGCCGCAGTTCCCCGTGGTGCAGGAATCGCCCGCGCCGCACAGGTCGAGGCGGACCACGGCGGCATCGGTCTGGCTCGACATGGCGCGGCTGATGGCTTTCAGCTGCAGCAGCGAGTTGGCGTCGGTGGCGCCTTCCGGGATCGCCCAGGCGCGGGTGGTCACGACCGACAGCAGGCCATACGGCGCGCTGTCCAGGGTGAAGGTGAGCGGGCTGACGTCGGGCGTGATTTCGTCGCTGGCGGCGAGCATCCATACCGAATTCTTGTAGGTGGTGCCGTTGTCGACCACCCAGGGGGTTGCGGCGGCGAGTCCCGATGCGCTGCCTTCGGCCGCCGTGCGCGACCAGGAAAGAAGCCCTACGGCATAGACGCCGTTGCGCGCCGGATCGCTCTGCGCGGTCAGCAGCACGCGGTCGTTGATGCCCAGCGCGACGCCATCGATGGTCTGCAGTCCGGACAACGTGACGTTGCCGGTGGCGACGGCCTGTACCGGATCGTGCAGTTTGGCGATGGCGACATCCATGCGCCTGAATACCAGCGCGGCGGTGTCCAGCGTCAGGCCGGGATCGTTCAGCGCGACCCACAACGCATCCTTGTTGCCCGATCCCGCGCTGACCTGCCAGGCGACGCCATGCGTGAGGCCGGACAGGGTGCTTTCGGCGGATGCCCGGTCCCAGGCCCCGGAGTCTGCGACATACACGCCGTTCTTCTTGCTGTCGTTCTGGCCGGCGACCAGCACGCGGTCGCCATTGACCAAGGTCACGCCGTCGACCACCGGCAGGTTGGCGAGGGGAATGTTGCTGCTGGCGACCGCGCGCACCGCCTCGCCCAGGCGCGCGGGGGAGAGCGCCAGTTCGCCGTCGGCGGTAAAGCTCGAACCGACGCGCCACACCGTGTTGTAGTAGGGATAGGCGGTGATGCCGTCGTCCTTGAACTCCTGGCGCACGATCCACATGTTGCCGGTGAATAGTTCGCGCGCCTCGTCTTCCCACGCGTGGCGGGTCCACTCGTCGGCCGCCGCGGTATATACGCCGTTGAGCCAGGGCTTGCCGCTGCGGGCGACGAGGATGCGGTCGCCCGCCGCCACGGTGACGCCGTCGAGCGTCGGCAGGCCGCTCAGGGCAAGGCTGTCGTCAATGGTGACGAGGCGGACTTCGCGGATTTCCGGGCTGCGGGCACGCGCCAGTTCGACCCGGACGTGGAAATCGCGCTGGCTGGTGGTGGTGCTGCCGAGGCGGTCGAGCGGTGCCAGGGCGTACGGCGGATAGGGCGGCGGGGAAGGGAAGGGATCGACGGCCGCCGGATTGGTAGGCGCCGTCGGATCGGCGGTGGCGGGGCGGGCATGGGCGTTGTCGTCGAATTCCGGCGCCAGGTAGCAGAAATTGTCTGCGGCGCAGTAGCGCATCGCGGGGCAATTGCCGTTCGGAAAGCCGCTGACGAGAAAACCGCAAGAACCGGTCCAGGGACATTGCCCCGAGCCGTTGCAGGCGGTGCCGGTGGCGATTGCCGATTCGGTGCCCCAATAGGCGATGCCGATGTGGGCGTCATTGGCGTTGGGCGGCGTGTAGTCGGGATCGTTGCGGCCGGTGAAGAACGGGTTGCCGGAAGTGCTGAAACCGCTGCGGCGCGTGCGATCGAACTCGATGCCGATCTTGGGATGGGCGATGGCGGTGGTTTCATTGCCGTTGGTGGTCTGGTCCGGATCGTTGTTGCCCGAGTAGCCCAGATGCTGTCTTGCCGCGCCGCAAACACTGGCCGAATTGAGGTCGCCGTCGATCATGGCGAAGACGAAGCCGTCGCCGCGGTCAGCGACTTTTGCGCGGAAATAGCTGCGCAGGCCGCTGCCGGTGGTCCGATTCTCGGGAGTCCAGGCGCAGCCGAACAGTGCGTAGGCCGGTGCGCCGAAAGTCGGGGTCACGCCGAGGGCGCCCAGCGTCAAGGTGCGGCTTGTGGCATCGTAGCCGGCGAGTTGGTTGTAACCCAGGCTGGTCAGTACTGGGGACGCGACGGCGGTGAAACTGGCCGTGGCGGGAATACAGCGCACGATGTCCTGGCTTGCGGTCTGGCTGGCGGTGACCGCGTCGAGACGGCTGGGGCCGGAGAAGCTGATTTCGCCCTGGGTGGTGAAGCTGGTGAGGTTGGCGCCTTCCAGGTAGTTGGCCGGGGTGTCTTTTTGGGTGGTGGTGGCCCGCGTTTGATCCGTCTGCCGTTGACCGGAAAACACCAGCGCGCCGCGGCAGGTGTCGAGCGCGTTATCGACCGTGACATTGCAGTTGCCGCCGCTGCAGTCGGCGACGAAGATCTGATCCTGGTAGTGCGGGTAGTAGCCTTTCGGATCCTGGTCGGTGTCGTAGCAACTGCTGTCGGGAATCCGCCCTACCTGCTTTTCGGCGTGGGTGGCACTGGGGTCGAGCAGGGATGGCAGGCTTCCCGAGGCGATGGCGTCGCGCAGGCAGGGCACCATGCGGTCCAGCATGGCGTTGATGTCGCCGCGAAATGCCGCGCGCTTGCGCAGCCGGGAGAAGATCAGGTCGCTGGTGAAGCTCAAACCCTGGTCATTCACCACGTTCTCGCAACTCGTCGAGTCGGACGACGGGCAGTTTTTCCCTGACCAGAGCGTACTGTCGCTGCGCTTCTGGATTAGCGCGGCAAGCATCGCCTTGGGTGCCTCGGCCGAAGTCGCCTGGCTGGCCTGGTTGGTCGCACCGTCGAAGTAATTGCTCACCGTGCCGAGCGTGGTGGCGACCGATGGATCGAGATAATTCTTGACCGAGTAGTTGCCGCCGCAAGTGTCCACATTGTCGTCGGCGGATTTCCCACGATCCTGTCCCGAAAGAGTTGGGCCGGGAGAATAGATGATGGCGACCGGGCGCTCGTGCGCTTGCGCGTCGGTCAGCAGGGCCGCCAGCGCTGCGCTGCCGTCGGCGGTCTGCAGGTCGAGATGCGCCAGCGTGTCCCAATTCATTGGAGTGCCCGGCTGGTTGCGCTGGTGCCCGCCGGAGACCACATACCAGAGGCATTCCCCGTGACCGTCGCGCAGCGCGGCGATTCCCAGAGATCGCCAGGGAAAACGGCCGATGGCGGTAACGCCGACGGCGTTGCCGGAAAAGTTGGCGGCCTCGCAGCCTTCCTCGGTGCAGCCTGCGTTGTTGTTGTGCGAAGTACCCAGGTCCGGCATCGGCAGGTAGCCATAGACCAGGTTGAATTCCTTGGTGCTGCTGTCGGGGTTGGCCTCGCGATAGCGCAGGACATAACCGAGCATGGCGTCGCGGGCCTGGATCAGCGCATCGTCGGTTTGCTCGTTGCGCCGCGCCTCGACCGCGCCCGGCGTCAGGTTGCTGATGAAGAAATACAGGCCGCCCATGGTCAGCAGGACCAGCAGGGCCATCAGCGCAAATCCTTGCGCGCCGGCGCGGCGCGACAGGGAAAGGCGCGAGCTGCGCATGATCGGGTTCAGCGCCCGCGCTTGGCCGGCGTAAGCACCACGCCGCCACCGAGTCGCGTATTGCGCTCGCCGGTGGCCCGGTTGATGGATTCGCCGACATTGAGCTGTGCCGGCGTTTCGTCACCCGGAGCCAGCAGGGCACTGCCCGGTGTCTTCGGCGACACCACGGCGCTGACGCCGGTGCGCGCACTTTCACCCTCGGTCTGCGGCGTGCGGTTGATCCAGATGGTGGTCTTGCCGCTGGATCGATAGACCACACCGTCCAGGCTCATCGTGGTGCCCTGCAGGGTTTGCGCTTCCTGGATGTTGAAGGTGCGCTGACGCTCCATCGCGGCGCGCCGCTCGGGCGTGAAGAACAGCCGGCCCAGTTCCTGGGCCCAGACGCCATGGGCTGCCGCCAGCAGGAGCAGACCGCCCACGCCCAGGCGCGATGAAAGCTTCATTTGCCTTCCCTGAAAGTAATCCATTCGAGTGTGCATTCGGCCTTGAGCTGGGCATTGCTGCGTCCTGCGCTGCCCGGTGCAATCCGCTCCATGGTGCAACTGCGGACCTGTATTAGAGCTCTTACGGCGTCGCGCAGTTCCGCAAGAAAGGCCAGCAGTTCGCCCTCGTGCAGCAACTGTATTTGCAGGCGCATCTGGCTGGACATGATTTCGTATCCTCCCGCGGCTGCCCCTCCCGGCAATATGCCGCTATCCACGGGCCGTTGCGGCGCGAAGTCATAATCGAGCTTGAAGATGCGGCGCGCGGCCTTGATCCGGGCGATGGCCTCGATCCAGTCCAGGCGCTGTTCCGGGCCGATATAGCCGCGGCGCTGGAGCGCCTGGAAGCGCCCGATCTTGTCACGCAGTTCCGCCTGCTCCTCGCGCGCCCGTGCGAGCTTGCCCTGGATGTCGATGCGTGCGGCCGAGGCTTGCTTGAAAGACATTTCGCTGCTTTTTTTCAGCTGCAGGGTGGTCCATACCGCAGCGGCGCCGGCCAGACCCATGGCGATCAGGAAGGCGATGGCCCATTGCAGGCGTTTGAAATCCTTGGTGTCGAGCTTCATGCCTGATTCACCCTATTCGTCATCGGGGGGTTCACATCAGGCGCGCGATGCGCAGCGCGAATTTCGGCACATCCGCAGCCTGCAGTTCGCCAATCTCGCCGGCGCTCCTGAGTGGCTTGTCGGATTCGATGTCGAAGGGCCGGCTGATGATCCTGACATCGGTCTGCGGGCCGCGCAGTCGGGCGGCGAAATTTTCGATCAGGTCGATCTGGGCCCGTTGGTCGGTGACCAGGCCGAGCGGAAGCTGGGCCTGGATCTCGACGATCACCCAGCCTCTTGCCGCAGCCGGCGCCGCGCCGGCCGCGGGCCTGGGCTCCGCCGCCGATTTGCCGCCGGCATCGAGCTGATCGACGATCTTCCAGGTGAGGCGGGTCAGTTCGATGCGCGGGCTGTCGTTGAGTACTAGGCTCAAATGCGTCAGCAGCGGTTCCAGGGCCGGCGTGCGCTTCTGCAACGCCTCGAAGCGCCCGATTACGGCGCGCAGCTTGTCCGGCGTCAGGTCGATCTTCGGCAGCCCTTCGAGAATCGTGTTGTAGCGCTGGACGTCGGTAGCCGCGATGGCCACGGTGGCCGCGGTCTGTTCGCGCAGGTCGTAAATGTTAAGGGCGGTCTTGCCGGAAAACAGCAGGCAGCCGGCAAGCACTATCCAGGCTACGCTGCTAAGCGCGGAACGGATTCGCCACAGGTTGTAGAAGCGCCTTTCGTTTGCGGGCGCGAATTGCTGGGCGGGCGTCTTGGTCGCCAGGCAATGCATGAACAGCTGGTCGGCATTGCTGTCGACCGGGACTTCCTTGAGTCCCAACTGGCGCGCTGCGGCGGTAATGTCGACGAATTCGAAATTCAGCTCGCCGCTGTTGCGGCAGAAATCCTGCAAGACCGGCGTTTGTGCAGGACTGGCGAGAACCACGGTACGCAGGGCGACGCCGCGCGGAACCTGACGCTGGGCGACGAGGTACTGGAATATCTTGGCCGAGTCGTTGGCGCAGGTGCGGCCGATTTCGTCGAGGTTGCGCGTGGCGAGCTGCGACAGCCGCGAAAAATGCAGCTTGCCCTGATCGAAAAAGGTTTGCCGCACGCCGCCACTGGTCACGCTGATGAACAGCACCGGGCCGTTTTCACCCACCATTTGCGGACCGCACCCGGCCAGCACCAGCGGCATCGAATACACGCCGGCAAGTATGGCCTCGGTTTCCCGCAGCGTGTCGAGCCAGGGCGCGAAGGTGTCGATGCGGGTGAGGGCGGCGAACAACAGCTTTTCATCACGCCGGCCGCCCGCTGCGCGGCCCAGCGAGATGGCGGTGGACAAGGGCGTGTTGTAGTAATACTGACTCAGGCGCCGCTGCAACAGCGCGTTGCGGTCCCCGCCCTGGACATAGGGCAGGTCCTCCAGCTGGAAGCCTTCCTCGGCGATATCGGCCAGCACGTAGAAAAGACTGGAACGATGTTTCTGCAGATACGCGGCGAGCGCTTCGAGACCCACCGGTTCGTGGCTGAATTCGCCCTCGACCTTGATGTGACCGGCGCTCCAGTAGTGTGCCGTGAGCAGGGGGCCGTCCAGCAGGAGAATGCGCTTGGCTGCCATTAACGTGAAATACGTCGCCAAGCGCGACTTGTCAGGTTCGAGCGCAGCGAGCCGATCAGTAGCCTCCCCGCGAGGGGAGGATGGGAGGGGCGGGCCCATTTGCCAGCTTGGGGCTCATCGAAGGTGCAAGATTTCATAATGCAGGGTGGCTTACCGGAGCCATGAGCGTCAGGTTTTCATCTTGGTGATGATGTCGTAGATCGGGCCCAGTACGGCCATCATGATCCAGCCGAGAATCAGTCCGATGGTGACGGTCATGACCGGTTCGATCATGGACTGGACCTTCTCGATCGATTCGCGTACATCGCGATTGTAGAAGTAGCTGACATTGGTCAGCGCAGTATCGAGCGCGCCGGTGTTCTCGCCGACGCGCAGCATGCGCAGCACCAGCGGCGGGAAGATTCCGGCATTCTGGAAGGCGAGGGTCACGTTCTCGCCTTCGGCGATCAGGCCGCCGACCTTTTCCAGGCCTTCCCTGATCACCAGGTTGCCAACCACGTCCTCGGTGGCCTTGATCGAGTCGAGGATGGTGATGCCCGACGAATACATCATGGCGAACACCGACGCAAAGCGCGACAGGATGATCTTGCGCAGGATGCTGCCGATATAGGGCAGGCGCAGCTTGACGTCATCGAAGCGGTAGCGCGCCGCGTGGCTGGTCCTGACCAGGAATACGACGAGAACGGCAAGGATCAGCGGCAGGCCGAGCACGACATACCAGTAGTTGACGAAGAAGTCCGAGGTGGCGATCAGGATCCTGGTCTGCATCGGCATTTCCTGGCCCATGTTGCGGATGAAGCCGGCCATCTTCGGCACCAGGTAGATCATCATGAACAGCGTGATGGCGACCACCACCGTGCCGAGGAAAGCCGGATACATGATCAGCTTCTTGGTGTGGGCCGCGAGCTCGTCCTGCCACTTGAGCGATTCGAGCAGATTGTTGAGCACTTGCGGCAAGGCTCCCGTTTCCTCGCCGGCACGAATCAGGCTGACCATGACTTCGTCGAAAGTCTGCGGATGCTCGGCCAGCGCCTGCGAAAGCGTCTTGCCGCCCTCGATGCTTTCGACCATGCCGGCGATGATTTCGCGAAAGCGCGGATTTTCGATCGTGTCGCGCAGATCGGTGAGGCTTTCGATCAACGGCACGCCGGCGCGCGCGAGCTGCTCCAGGTGGAAGCAGAAGTTGATCAGTTCCGGGCGGCTGATGCCGGCCCGGTTCATCAGGCCGCCTTGCTTGACCGTGTCGCCATTGATGAAATCGAGATCCATGCGCTTCAGGCGCATTTCGAGGTCGATCAGGTTGATGGCTTCGAGACGCCCCAGCACCATCCTGCCGTGAGTGTTCATTGCCTTGTAGGCATAGAGGGCCATGGTCGATCGGGTCTGTGGGCGTGATGCGGTGCGGCTACATCCGCTCCGTCAGGTCGATGACGCGTCCGACTTCCTCGATCGATGTGGTGCCGTCGAGCACGCGCCGCAAGCCGTCATCCGACAGCAGGCGGAAGCCCTTGTCGAGCGCCACGTGGCGAATCTCGCGCTGGGTCGCACGGCGGGCGATGAGATCATCGAGGTCGTGGTCGAGGCGCAGTATTTCCATGATCGCGATGCGGCCCCGGTAGCCCTGGTATTCGCAGTGGTCGCAGCCGGCGGCACGGTACAGAATCGGCGCCGGCTGGCCGCTGACGACGCCGATCAGCTTGCATTCGTGCGCTTCCGCGGGATAGGGTTTGCGGCAATGGGTGCACAGGCGGCGCACCAGGCGTTGCGCGATGATGCCGATGATGTTGCCGGCCATGATGTCGGGCAGCACGCCGATGTCGAGCAGGCGCGGGATGGCGCCCAGCGCCGAGTTGGTGTGCAGGGTCGAGTACACCTGGTGTCCGGTCATGGCCGCGCGAAAGGCCATTTCGGCGGTATCGGCGTCGCGGATCTCGCCCACCAGGATGATGTCCGGATCCTGGCGCATCATCGAACGTATGCCGTTGGCAAAGTCGAGCTTGGCCGATTCCGCCACCGAGGTCTGGCGGATCATGGCCATCGGGTACTCGACCGGATCTTCGAGGGTCATGATGTTCACGCCCTCTTCGTTGATGTGGTTGAGCACCGAGTAGAGCGTGGTGGTCTTGCCGCTGCCGGTCGGGCCGGTGACCAGGATGATGCCCTCCGGGCGTGCCACCATCAGCTTCATCAGGCTCATCTGGTGGTCGTCGAGGCCCAGCTTGTCGAGCGGCACGATGCCTTTCTGCCGGTCGAGGATACGCAGGACGATGTTTTCGCCATGGATGGTCGGTTGCGAGGCGACGCGGAAATCCACGGCGCGGCCGCTGATGTTGATCGAGATGCGGCCGTCCTGCGGCGCACGGGTTTCGGCGATGTTCATGCCGCTGATCACCTTGATGCGCACCGCCATGGCTGCCCAGTAGGTTTTGTGCAGGGCGCGGATCTGGCGCAGGATGCCGTCGATGCGGTAGCGGATGCGCAGGAAGCTGGCTTCCGGCTCGAAGTGCACGTCGGAGGCATCATGCTTGACGGCGTCGGTGAGCAGGGCATCCACCAGACGCACCACCGGCTGGCTGTATTCGTCGAGCGAGGCCGACAGGCTGCGATAGTCGATTTCGCCGGTTTCGATTTCGTGCAGGATGCCGTCGATCGACAGCTCATGGCCGTAATACTGGTCGATGGCGCGGGCAATTTCCGATTCGCCGGCGAGCAGGGTTTCTATGACCAGTTCCGGGTGAATCAGCGTCCGCAGCTTGTCCAGCGCGACGATGTCGTTGGGATCGGCGGTGGCGATCTTGAGCCGTTGTTCGCGCTGCGAATAGCTGAGCGCGAGGAACAGGTGCCGTTTGGCCAGTTCGCGCGGCACCATGCGCAGCGCGTCGGGATCGACGATCGAGTTGGCCAGATCGACGGCCTTGTGGCCGAGCGACTCGCCGAGCGCATCGCGCAGCGTGGCCTCGGAGACGAAACCCAGGGACACCAGCAGCTTGCCGACCGGCTGGTTGGATTTCATCTGCTCCAGCAGGGCGATGCGAAGTTGATCTTCGCTGATCACGCCCTGCGTGATGAGAATCTGGCCGATGGGTCGGCGGGTGGTTGGCGAATTCATACGAGCATCATTATCCTGCATCTGCCTGCGAGGGCAAGTCCCGTGGCGCGCGCAAGCCGGTCAGGGCTGGAGGATGCGCAGTCTTGCCGCGGCCTGGGCCTTGTCGAATCCGGCCGACCGGTTTTGCGCGGCGGCCAGTGCCAGGTTGTAGTACTGCGCGGCAAGCTTGTTCTGGCGCAGGTGTTCGAGGCTGATGGCCAGGTTGTAGAGGATGTCTGGATTGTCGGATTCGGCGCTGTAGGCACGGAAATAGGCTTGTTGCGCCTCGTTCCAGCGGCCATGACGGGCATACAGGTTGCCCAGGGAAAAATGCGGTGCCGCGAGTTCGGGCTGCGCCGCCGCTAGCGACTTCAAGCGGCTTTCGGCGGCATGGGGATCGATCTGTCCGCGCAGGTTGATCAGCGCTGCTTGCGCCACCGTGTCCTGCGGGTCGGCCTCGGTGATGCGTTGATAGAGGAATTCGGCCTGTTCGTGGCGGCCCTGGCGTACGGCGATGGCGGCCAGGCCATGCAGGGCGTCGGTATTGCGCGGGTCGGTTTTCTGCGCGCGTTCGTATTCGAGCTGCGCCAGGGTCAGTTCCCCCCGGTTGAAGGCATCGAAGCCGCGCAGCAGTGCCGGATCGACTTGCAGCGGTGCCTTGGTCACGCGTATCGGACCCTCGGCCTCGGTCTCGCGCGGTGAGGCCGCAGCGGCGGCACGCCGGGGGGCAGGCGCCTTGGGCGCCGCGATGGCTGCATCGTCGTCTTCTTCGTCGGGCGTCGGCGTCGCGGCCTGGGCGCCGACCGGCGTCGCGGCAAGAGTTGGCGCTGGCGACACGGCGGCTGGCGCCGAAATGGCCGCGGGAGGCGGCGGTGGGGCGGCGAACCGGGCGTTTTTCGGCTGCAACTGCCACCAGAAGTAGCCGCCGATGGCGCAAACGGACAAGACGGTAATCACGCCAACGGCGATCGCAAAGGATTTTCGCGCCGGCGGCTTGGCAACCTGCTTGGCAGCAAACAGGTTCTGCGCGGCGACCTTGCCCTGCGGGTTGCCCTGTTCCGGCTGTCGGCGACGCGAGTCCGCGGCGGCAGCCGTGCGCGGCGGCGTTTCCGCTGCAGCAGGCGTCGTCGTCGGGGTTTCCGTCTTGGGCGCCATGGCCGGTGGTGTTGTGCGCAGTCGGGCTGCCGCGGCCTGCTGGGCCTCGGCAAGGAAGCGCGCGTCGAGTTCTTCAAGATCGGTGCCCAGAGGGGGCAGTGCCGAAGGCGCATCCGCGGCGGCTGGATTGCTTGCCGCCGGCTCGGTCAATGTCGAGTCGAAAATCGGTTGCAGCGAAAGTTCTCCCGGCGGCTCGGCTTGCATCGAGTCATCGGCGTCGTCGCCCTGCCCCTGGCGTTTCGCCAGTTCGGCCTTCTTCAGCGCGTCCATCAACAGGCTCATCGCGAGTCTGCTCCCGGGGTTTCGCCGGTCCCAGGCTTGTTGGCGAAGAAATCCTTGCTGGGTAACTGGTTGCTGAAGCTGCGATAGTCGCCGTTGATGCTGGGGTCGCGAATGATGGTGGGTTTGAGGAAGATGACGAGTTCCGTCTTGGTGCTGGTGTCGTCGCGGTTGCGGAAGAAATTGCCTATGCCGGGAAGGCCGCCCAGGCCGGGTATCTCGTTGGACGTGTAGTTGACGCGGTCTTCCATGAGTCCGCCCATCACGGCGACCTCCCCGTCAGACAGGCGCAGCATGGATTCCATTTCTCGCGTCTGAATCTCGGGAACGACATTCGGAACGGCCAGACCTGGAGTCGGGTCGGTCTTCCCGGCACCCTGGAGACTGGAAATGGTCGGGCGCACGTTGAGCAGAATGCTGCCGTTTTCGCTGATCTGCGGCGTGACGCTCATGACCAATCCTACCGATACCGACTGGGGTGTGGACGTGAAGTTGTTGGTGGTGCCGGTCGTGGTGGTGGTCGAGTCGTTCTTGATCAGAAAATAGACCACGTTATTGACGACCTTGAGCATTGCCGTCTGGTTGTTCAGCACGCTGATTTTCGGGCTGGACAGGACTTTGACCTTGCCAAATGTTTCCAGCAGACTCAGTGTCGAAGAGATACCCATGCCGGGTGCAACATAATTGAGCAGGAAGGAGAAGGGCGTGGGCGCCGTGAACGAGCCTGACGCGGCGGCGAATGGGTCCGGCACGGGTAGGCCGGTCTGGTTTTGCGCGATCGAGAATCCTGCTTGCGGAGCGCCCGGACGCAGGGAACGCAAGCTCTGCCAGTTGATACCCTGCTGATAGCGATCACTCAGGTTGACCTCGGCAATGGTGGCTTCGATGATGACCTGACGTCGCGCATTCATCAGCACCAGGTCGAGATATTCCTGAACTTTCTCGTGCTGCCGGGCTGTCGCGCGCACGACCACGACTCCGGCTTCGGGATTGACGATAATCGAGGCGGCCTCGCGGAAAGTGGTGCGCTTGACCACGGTGGTGCCCTGCTGCTGCATCGTGGTGGCATTCGGGCTGCCTGCGAGGGTCGTCGTCGTACTGCCCGATCGGCTTGATGACGATTGCGTGCTCTGGGCGCCTGTTCCGCTGGTGGCCTGCTGATCGGAACGCTCGATGACGGTTTCGCTCGATCCTTCCGGCAGAATCTTGTCGCTTTCGCGCAGTATGTCCTTCAGATTCTTTTCCAGCGACTGCCAGAAATTGTTTTGCGCGGAACTCTTGACGGAGGTACTCGAATTGTTTCCGCCGCCGCTCGCTGCACCGCCGGTGGCACTCGTGCTGGTCGACGCAATTTGCGTGTTGATCGAAACCGTGCCGCTCACATCGCGCGACATGTTGACGTAGTCGACCTTGTAGTTGCGCAGAAAGGGTGAGTCCTGCATCACCACAAGATTGGGACCATCCAGTTCCCAACGCATATCGACCTGCTTGGCAACGCGCGTCAGGATTTGTTGCAGCGTTTGGTCGATGGCATTGATGGTGACGATGCCGTTGATGCCGGGATGGATATCGACATTGATCTTGGCGTCGCGGGCGAGGGCGAAGAGCAGATCCTGGACGGCAATGTTGCGCACGGAAACCGAGTAGGACTCGGCCTTTGCGGCCGCCTTGGGACGGGCCAGCATGACGGTCGAACTCACCGGCAGCGGAATGTCAGGATTTGGCGATACCTGGGCTTCGGCACTTATGTGTCCGGCCGACGGCGGCTGCGGCTGAATGCTGCTGCATGCCGAAAGCATCAGGCCGGCGGCCAGTGCAACAGGGAACGGCGGAATCACGAGTGGACGCAAACGAATCCCCGATCAGATAGGTCAATGTGACAGCGACTTAGCATAACACGTTATATATATGGCGCAAGTCGATGATTTAATTGGTCTGAATCCATCAGTTCCAGCCATCGCCCAGTGCCCTAGCGCAAACGTACGACCTGCCGCGGGTAGGGCTTGCCGGCCCGCAGCAGTTTGGGCAGGCCGCGCATTGCGGCGGCCGCCGTGGCCCAAGTTGAATAGTCTCCGTAGGTGACTCCATAGCGCGGCGTGCCGCTGAGGTCGGAGTAATAGACATGGATATTACTCATTTCAGCGCTGTCGCGTGCGAGTCGGCGCAGCAGGGTTTCGACCGCGCCATGCTGGCTGGCAGCGGTGTCGAAGACCTGAATGAACCAGCGATCGTCCGGCAACTGTTGCAGCCAGTTGCGTCCCGCTTCGAGCCGTTCGCGGGTCAGCGGACCGATGCCTGGTGGCAGTGGCTGTGGCGTCGGCGTCTCGGCGGCGACCGGAGGCGAGCTGATGGCCACAGGTGGCGCGGGGGACGCGGCCACTGCCGGGGAGGGCACGGCCGGAGGTGCGCCGGCCGCGACCGGTGGTGCGGGTGACACGGTGGCTGCCGGGGCGGCCGCGGCCGGTGGCACGCCAATCGGCGCTGTCGCCTCACCCGACTGGGCGACGATCGGTTCGGCTGGCTGGCTGGCGACAGCGATTGGACTGCTGAGGGGGGGCGCAGGGGCGGCGATCGAAGTCAACGGGGCGTCGTTGTC
This sequence comes from Sulfuritalea sp., assembly GCA_034376265.1. Taxonomy (GTDB): domain Bacteria; phylum Pseudomonadota; class Gammaproteobacteria; order Burkholderiales; family Rhodocyclaceae; genus Sulfuritalea. Next base: position 20,166 of record JAXMJU010000403.1, on the reverse strand, counting down.
GCGCATTGCCGCCAGCCAGAGGACGCTTGCCAGAATGGCAATGATCAGCACGGCAGCGATCGCGGCGGAGCTGGTTTTGCGCGCCGTCCTGCCACCATAGGTTGCATCGCTGAACTCGCAGTCGCGGATAGCGGCGTGGACTTCTTTCGATCCTATCTGGTGGCTTCCCGAGGAGAAGGCGGCGAGCAAGGCCTTGTCGGCAAGAATGTTGATGCGGCGGGTGAGCCCGAGCGAGCTCTGGGTAATCAATTTCAGCGCCGCCGGCGCAAATACGCTGGGCCCGCGATAGCCTGCGGCGCGCATGCGGAAATCCAGGTAGTGGGTGATGTCGTCACGCACCAGCGGTTCCAGGCCGAAGTTATGGGTGATGCGCTCCTTCAACTGGCGCATGTCCGAACGGGCCAGCACATCATTCAGTTCGGGCTGGCCGAACAGCACCAGTTGCAGCAGTTTGCTGCGGTTCGTTTCGAGATTCGAGAGCAGGCGGATTTCCTCGAGGGTTTCCACCGGCATGGCATGGGCTTCGTCGATCAGCACCACGACCTGCCGTCCTTCGCCAAAGGATTGGATCAGGTGATCCTGCAAGGCGCGCATGACCACCGACGAGCGGGCATTGTCGGGCACTTCGAGGCGCAGTTCGTCGGCGATGGCGTAGAGAATGTCGTCGCGCGAGAGGGACGGATTGGCCAGATAGATGATGGTGACGTTTTCCGGCAGGCGTTCCATCAGTACGCGGCAGAGCATGGTCTTGCCGCTGCCGACTTCGCCGCTGACCTTGACGATGCCTTCGTCGTGGGTGATGGCGTAGATCAGCGCGTCGAGCGTCGCACCGCGATTGGCCCCGTCGAAAAAGAAGTCGGTGTGGGGCGTAATGCGGAAAGGTGGTTCGTTGAGTCCGAAGTGGTCGAGATACATCGTGTCGGTCAGGCGATCTGTTTGCTCATTGCTGGGTAGCGCGTTTGTAGTTGCGGCCACTGCGTTTAACGCCGATAAGGCCAGCGTTAGCCTTCACTGAAACTCCGCTTCGCTTTGTTTTCTCGCGCCAGCGTCTCGATGCGATTGTAGAGCGTGGTGCGGTTGACGCCGAGCAATCGGGCGGCCTGGCTCATGTTGTTATGGGCGAGTTGCTGCGCGGCTTCGATGTAGGCCTCTTCCCATCGACGCAGCGTGGCGTCGAGGTCGAAGTCACGGCGACTCTGAAGATCGTTCAGGGCGATCGCCACGAGTTCAGCCTGGCCCGCCAAAGTCGGCGCTGGCAGGACGCCGACTGCCGGCGCCTCATTGCCGAGATCGAGTTCGGCCTCGAGCTCAAGAACGTCGACTTCTTTGCCGGCAAACTTGGTTGTCAGCCGGATTGCGATATTGCGTAATTCGCGCACGTTGCCGGGAAATCGGTAGTCCAGCAAAAGCTCGGTCGCTCCGGTGGTGAGCCAGAACCGTGACAAGTTGGCCTGTGCCGCGTAGACGGCGCGGAAATGCTCAAGTAGCCGGATGCGATCATCGCCAAGCTCACGCAAGGGCGGTATGGCGACGGTGAATACCGAAAGCCGGTGATAGAGGTCGGCGCGGAAGCGCCCTTCGCGGACTTCCTTCTTGAGGTCGCGATTCGTTGCCGCGAGGATGCGCGCAGAAGAATGCCGAGCCTGAGTTTCGCCAATCCGCTGGAACTCGCCATTTTCGAGCACGCGCAGGAGTTTCGGCTGCAGGTCGAGGGGCAGTTCACCGATTTCATCGAGGAACAGCGTACCGTCGGAGGCATCCTCGAAATAGCCCGCGCGCGGGCCGCTGGCACCGGTAAATGCCCCCTTGCTGTGCCCGAACAGGGTTGCCTCGACCAGGTTTGGTGAAATCGCGGCGCAGTTGAGCGCCAGATAAGGCTTTGCGGCACGTTCCGACAAGCGGTGCAAGGCGGCGGCGGCCAATTCCTTGCCGCTGCCCGATTCACCTTCGATCAGGACTGGAAATGGCGAATGCGCGAACTGCCTGAGTTGGGCGCGCAACTTTTGCAATGGCGCACTTTCACCGATCAGGCCGTCATCCACCTCCGTCGATGTGTCTCTAAATGACAACACCCGATGAATGAGCTTGCGCAGATATTCTGGATCGGCTGGCTTGCCCACGAATTCAGTCGCGCCCAGCGCGCGCGCGTGGCGCGCGTTGAGCTCATCGCTCTGGCCGGAAAGAACCACGATGCGCGTGTCCGGTGCGTGCGCCAGGATGTCCGCAATCAGGGCAAAACCCTCGTCCGGCTGATGCGGCGTCGGCGGCAGACCGAGATCGATCAATGCCAGGGCCGGGGCATATTTCCGGGAGCGCAGCAAAGCGACCGCTTCAGCGCGCGTCGAGGCGGTACTTACCAGGTAGTCGCGGCCCAGGAAATAGCCCAGCGCGTCGGCGATCAAGGGATCATCGTCGACAATAAGCAGCTCGGTTTTGCCGTTGGACGCAGTCAAGAGGGGGTCAGGGTCGATTTGATTTCAACATCATAGCGGAAACCAGGGTTGGCCAATTCCGGTTCTGGACAGGGTTTACCCCGCTCTTCGCCGGCTGCGGTCGATTGATGGGTCAATCAATTCTGCTAGAATCACCGGCTGTGAAAATGCCCGGGGTTCCCGGTGTGAATATGTCCCAGGAATCCCTAGTCGAGATCCGCGATCTGAACTTCACGTACGACGAACGGCCGGTGCTCACCGGAATCAACATGACGATTCCGCGCGGCAAGGTGGTGGCTGTCATGGGAAGTTCGGGCTGTGGCAAAACCACGACGCTGCGCCTCATCGGCGGCCAGCTGAAGCCGACGTCCGGCACGGTGACAGTCGGCGGCCAGGTGGTGCACGAACTCGACGCGGCAGGCTTGTACGGTCTGCGGCGGCGCATGGGGATGCTGTTCCAGTTCGGCGCCTTGTTTACCGATATGTCGGTTTACGACAATATTGCCTTCCAGATGCGCGAGCACACCGATCTGCCGGAAGCGATGATTCGTGATCTGGTATTGATGAAGCTGCATGCGGTGGGATTGCGCGGTGCCCACGGTCTGATGCCGGCCGAACTGTCCGGCGGCATGGCGCGCCGGGTTGCCTTGGCGCGGGCGATAGCGCTCGATCCGATGCTGATAATGTACGACGAACCCTTCGCCGGTCTCGATCCGATTTCGCTGTCCATCGTCGGTGAATTGATTCGCAAACTGAACGATGCGCTGGGTGCCAGTTCCATCGTCGTGACGCATGACGTGCAGGAGTCCTTGAAGATTGTCGACTACGTTTATTTCGTTTCTGCAGGAAAGATCGTTGCCGAAGGTACAGCCGAGGAGATGAAGCACTCGACGGTTCCCTATGTACATCAGTTTGTCTGGGGCGAGGCCGACGGTCCGGTACCTTTCCAGTACCCGGCCCGGCCTTATGGCGAAGAACTGCTGGAAAGCGCGGTGCGCCGTGGCTGACGGAATTGCGCGGGCCTTGCGCGGGCTGGGCCAGCGGGTGACTTCGCGCATCTGGCGACTCGGCTATGCCAGCCGTTTCTTTCTGGCCATTCTGCTGCATTCGGGCACCGCTCTGCGGCGACTGCATCTGACAATCCGGGAAATCTACTTCACCGGCGTATTGAGCCTGATCATCATCCTGGTTTCGGGCCTGTTTGTCGGCATGGTGCTCGGCTTGCAGGGCTACGACACCCTGCAGCGTTATGGTTCGACCGAAGCGCTCGGCGTTCTGGTGTCGCTGTCGCTGGTGCGCGAATTGGGGCCGGTGGTGGCGGCGCTGCTGTTCGCCAGCCGCGCCGGCTCGGCAATCACGGCCGAAATCGGCATGATGAAGGCGACCGAGCAGCTATCCGCGATGGAGATGATGGCGGTCGATCCGATTGCCCGCGTCGTCGCGCCGCGTTTCTGGGGCGGCGTGATTTCGATGCCGCTGCTGGCGGCGCTGTTTTCCGCGATGGGCATCTTTGGCGGCTATCTGGTCGGCGTGCAACTGATCGGCGTCGATGAAGGCTCTTTCTGGTCGCAAATGCAGGCATCGGTGGATTTCCGTGAAGACATCCTCAATGGCGTGATCAAGAGCTTTGTCTTCGGCATCATCGTCAGTTGGGTCGCCGTGTTCGAGGGCTACGATGCCGAGCCCACCGCCGAAGGCGTTTCCGGGGCGACCACGCGGACCGTTGTAACATCCTCGCTGGCCATTCTGGCCGCCGACTTCATTCTCACCGCCTTCATGTTTACAGGGACATGACATGAGCCGTACTACACTTGACCTCTGGGTCGGATTTTTCGTCGCCGTCGGATTGGGAGCATTGCTATTCCTTGCCCTGAAGGTGGGCAATATGGCATCGTCCAATAGTGGCGATACTTATGCAATTCATGCCAAATTTGATAACATCGGTGGCCTGAAGGTACGTGGCGCGGTGAAGAGCGCAGGCGTCGTGGTGGGGCGTGTAACGGAGATTCGCTTCGATCCCGAGGCTTATCTTGCGGTGGTGACGATCAATGTGGATTCCCGCTACAGGTTTCCGCGCGACACCTTCGCGACGATCAACACGTCGGGTTTGCTGGGCGAGCAATACATCGGATTCGAAGTGGGCGGCGATACGGCGATGCTGAAGGCGGGCGACACGATCAAGAAGACCCAGTCGGCCGTGGTACTGGAGAAACTGATCAGCCAGTTCATGTTCAACAAGGCTGCCGAGGACGGCGGCAACAACAAGTAGTACACAGGTGACTGAAAAAATGAAAACAACGCAGCCTGTCGGCATTAAATCCGTCGCCGTGGCCCTGATCGCAGCCGGCCTGCTGTCCGGCTGCGCAAGTTCGGGAAATCCGAAGGATCCGATCGAGGGCTTCAATCGCGCCATGTTCGCCTTCAACGAAGGGCTCGATTCGGCCATCGTGAAACCGGTCGCTACGGGTTACGAGGCCGTGTTGCCCTCTCCGGTGCGGACCGGCGTCACCAATTTCTTCAGCAATATCGAAGACGTCTTCATCGGTGTGAATAACCTGCTGCAGGGCAAGGTGCCTGAGGCGGTCAGCGATCTGGGCCGGGTCGTGATCAACACCACGATCGGCTTGCTTGGGGTGATCGATTTTGCGTCCGATGCGGGTCTGGAAAAGCACGACGAGGACTTCGGTCAGACTTTCGGCCGCTGGGGCGTCGGCAATGGCGCCTATGTGGTGATTCCGGTATTCGGGCCGCGCACCGCGCGTGACACCGTGGGTCTGGTGCTCGACGTGGCGGCGGATCCGGTGGCGAACCACGAGCCGGCACGGACCCGCGATCTGGCATTGGTTCTGCGTCTGGTGAATGACCGGGCCAACCTGCTGCCGGCCGATAAGGTCGTCGATGAAGCGGCGCTGGACAAGTATTCCTACATGCGCGATGCCTATCTGCAGCGTCGCCGCAACCTGATCCATGATGGCAACCCGCCGCGCGAGCGCGAGGCGAGCATGGAGCCATCGGATCTTCCGCCGACGGCGCAAGCGGGAACTCCGGAGTCCCGGGCCGAGGCTGTCTCCGCGCAGCCGGTGCCGGCAGTACTGGCTGCGCGCACGGACGCGACAGAAGCGAAATAGTGACCGCTGCAGGGCTTGTTGCCCCGGTCCCAGACAATCACAGGAAATTCCGATGAAATCCCTATTTGCATTCTTCAGCGGCCTGCTGCTCGCGGCGACGGCGGTGGCCCAGGATATCGCCCCCGACGTTCTGATCAAGACGGTGTCGGAAGAGGTGCTCGACATCGTCCGCAAGGACAAGGACATCCAGTCCGGCAACACCAGGAAGGCGACCGAACTGGTGGAAGCCAAGGTACTGCCGCATTTCAATTTCACGCGCATGACGCAACTCGCCGTGGCCCGTAACTGGCGCCAGGCGAACTCGGCGCAGCAACAAGTCCTGACCAATGAGTTCCGCCTGCTGATGGTGCGGACTTATTCCAAGGCCCTGACCGAATACAAGAACCAGACCATCAACTACAAGCCTTTCGCGCTCAAGCCCGGCGAGACCGATGTCCGTGTGCGCACGGAAATCAAGCAGGCCGGTGCGGGCAAGAACATCGAACTGGATTACTACCTTGAAAAGCAAGGCAACGGCTGGAAGGTCTACGACATCGAAGTCGGGGGTGTCAGCCTGGTCACCAATTACCGCGAGTCCTTTGCTACTGAAGTAGGCAAATCCGGCGTCGATGGCCTGATCAAGTCCCTGCAGACAAAGAACAAGTCGGGCGAGGCGACGTCGGTAAAGAAATGATCCAGATCTCCGGCGATCGCGTCGCAGTGTCGGGTCCCATGACCTTGCCGGGTGCCACCGCTTTGCTTGCCGAAGGCGAAGCGGCAATCGCGTCCGATGCTACCGAGTTCGATCTCGCCGCGGTCACGGAAATGGATTCGTCGTGCCTGGCGGTGGTGTTTGCCTGGATGCGTGCCGCGAAAGCCGCCGGTAAGTCCTTGCGCCTGCTGAATCCGCCCCAGAGCCTGTTGAGTCTCGCTGCCGTCTACGACGTTGCCGACCTTCTGCCGCAGCACTGAGAGCTCTGACCTTAGCCTTCGGCTTGGTCTCGCGTAATGTCCGCCGCAATCCGCATCACACAGGTCTCCAAGTGCTTTGGCAGCGTCCGGGCGCTTGACCACGTCGACCTAGAGGTTCAGCGGGGCGAGTTTTTTGGTCTGCTGGGCCCCAATGGCGCGGGCAAGACCACCCTGATTTCGGCCCTGGCCGGGCTGGTGCGTGCCGACAGCGGCAGCCTGAACGTGATGGGTCACGACGTGCAACTGGACTATCGTGCCGCTCGACGCCTGCTGGGGGTGGTGCCTCAGGAACTGGTCTTCGATCCGTTCTTTACGGTCCGGGAGTCGCTGAAAATCCAGTCCGGGTACTTTGGCATTCGCGACAACGACCACTGGATCGACGAGATACTCGAAAATCTCGGCCTGACGTCCAAGGCCAACGCCAACATGCGCATGCTCTCGGGCGGCATGAAGCGGCGGGTGCTGGTTGCCCAGGCCCTGGTGCATCGGCCGCCGGTGATCGTGCTGGACGAGCCGACGGCGGGCGTCGACGTCGAACTGCGGCAGACCTTGTGGGCTTTCATCAGGCGGCTGAACGAGGCCGGCCATACCATCGTCCTGACCACGCATTATCTCGAGGAGGCCGAAAACCTGTGCAATCGCATCGCCATGCTGAAGGCCGGCAGCGTCGTCGCCCTCGACACCACGGCGCAGCTGTTGCGCCGCTTTTCCACGCACTGCCTGCGCTTGCGCACGGACGGCGCGATGCCGGCCGAACTTGCCCGTGACGCGGCACAAAATGGTGGCTGGTGGTCCTTGCCCTTCGACGCCTTCGACCAGGTCGAGCCTATGCTGGCGCAGATACGCGCGGCGGGCTGCAGGATCGACGACCTCGAAATCGGCAAGCCCGATCTCGAAGAAGTCTTCGTCCGCGTCATGCAGGGGCAGCACGAGGGTCAGGTGAGCTGAGATGGGCCACGGTTTTTCGACCCTGTTCTACAAGGAGGTGCTGCGCTTCTGGAAGGTTGCCTCGCAGACCGTTGGGGCGCCGGTACTCACGGCGCTGCTCTATCTGCTGATTTTTTCTCATGTGCTGGCGGGGCATGTGCAGGTGCATGGCGTCATCTATACCGCCTTCCTGATTCCCGGGCTGGTCATGATGTCGGTGCTGCAGAACGCCTTCGCCAACTCCTCGTCGTCGCTGATCCAGTCCAAGGTCACGGGAAACATTGTTTTCGTCCTGTTGCCGCCGATCTCCTACCTGGAGTTCTACCTGGCCTATGTCCTGGCGTCCGTGGTGCGCGGCCTGGTGGTCGGCGCGGGCGTCCTGCTGGCCACCTTCTGGTTCGCACCGCTGGACTTTGCCGAACCGTGGTGGATTCTGATCTTTGCCCTGATGGGTGGCGCGATTCTCGGCAGCCTTGGCGTGATCGCCGGCATCTGGGCCGATAAATTCGATCAGCTCGCCGCCTTCCAGAACTTTCTGATCATGCCGCTCACCTTCCTGTCCGGTGTGTTTTACTCTGTTCACTCGCTGCCGCCTTTTTGGCAGCAGGTATCGCACTGGAACCCGGTTTTCTACATGATCGACGGCTTTCGCCACGGCTTCTTCGGCGTCTCCGACGCTTCACCGTGGCTGAGCCTCGCCGTGGTCGGCAGCTGCCTGGCAGTGCTGACCGTATTTACCCTGAATCTGCTGAAGCGCGGCTACAAGCTGCGCGCCTGAGGAGGCACATCATGCTTGACCCCAAACAAATCGAAACCTGGATCGCCGCCGGTCTGCCCTGCGAGCATCTCTCGGTCGACGGCGACGGCCATCATTTCGCCGCCGTCATCGTCAGCGGCGAGTTTGCCGGCTTGAACCGCGTCAAGCGCCAGCAGCGCATCAACGCGATTCTCAAGGCGCGCTTCGATTCGGGCGAACTGCACGCCCTGTCGATGCAGACCCTGACCCCCGAGGAATGGAAAGCCAATGGATAAGCTGCTGATCGCGGGAGGCGTTCCGCTCTCGGGTGAAGTGGCGATTTCCGGCGCGAAAAATGCCGCCCTGCCGCTGCTGTGCGCGGTGCTGCTGACCAGGGAAGCGGTGACCTTCACCAACGTGCCGCACCTGAACGACATCGGCACGATGTTGAAGCTGCTGGAACAGATGGGCGTCAAGGTTGCGCGTGAAGCGGCAAGAGTTGGCGCTGGGGACACGGTGACGCTGGATGCTTCGGGCCTGGACAACGCGGTTGCGCCCTACGAAATGGTTAAAACCATGCGTGCCTCGATCCTGGTGCTGGGGCCCCTGGTCGCGCGCACGGGTGAGGCAAAGGTTTCGCTGCCCGGCGGCTGCGCGATCGGTGCGCGGCCGGTGGATCAGCACATCAAGGGCCTCACCGCGATGGGCGCCGAGATTGCGGTGGAACACGGCTATGTCCATGCGCGCGCCACCCGGCTGAAGGGTGCCCGGCTGTTCACCGACATGGTCACCGTGACCGGCACCGAGAACCTGATGATGGCCGCCTGCCTGGCCGAAGGCGAGACCGTGATCGAGAACGCGGCGCGCGAGCCCGAGGTGGTGGACCTGGCGAATTGCCTGATCGCCATGGGCGCGCGCATTTCAGGCGCCGGCGGCGACGTAATCCGCATCCAGGGCGTCGATGCCTTGCACGGCGCCACGCATCGCATCATGCCCGACCGCATCGAGACCGGCACCTATCTGTGCGCGGCGGCCGCCACGGGCGGCGAGATACGCCTGACCGGCGCCTCGGCCACCTCGCTCGATGCGGTGATCGACAAACTGATGGACACCGGTTGCGAAATCGTCGCCGAACGCGACGCCATACGCCTCAAGGCACCACGGCGCCTGACTGCCGTCAGCATCCGCACCGCGCCCTATCCGGCCTTTCCGACCGACATGCAGGCCCAGTTCATGGCCATCAACGCAGTTGCCGAAGGTACTGCCGTGATGCGCGAGACCATATTCGAGAACCGCTTCATGCACGCCGTGGAACTGATCCGTCTTGGCGCCGACATCAAGATCGACGGCAATACCGCCTTCGTCAAGGGAGTTCCCAAACTCGATGGCGCGACGGTGATGGCCACCGACTTGCGCGCCTCGGCCAGCCTGGTCATCGCCGGCCTGGTGGCGCAGGGTGAGACGCTGATCGAGCGCATCTATCATCTTGACCGCGGCTACGAAGGGCTGGAACAAAAGCTGGCGACTTTGGGCGCCAACATTCGCCGGGTAAAATAGCCGCATGAGTGGAATAACCATCGCCCTCTCCAAGGGCCGCATCTTCGAGGAAACCCTGCCGCTGCTGGCGGCGGCGGGCATCGTGCCGGCCGAGGATCCCGAGAAGTCGCGCAAGCTGATCATCGGTACCAATCGCGATGACGTGCGCGTGGTCATCGTGCGTGCTTCCGACGTGCCGACCTATGTGCAGTACGGCGCCGCCGATCTGGGCATCGCGGGCAATGATGTGCTGCTGGAGCATGGCGGGGCCGGGCTGTACCAGCCGCTGGATCTCAACATCGCCAAATGCCGCATGTGCGTCGCGGCACCGGCCGGCTTCGATTACGCGGCAGCCGTCCGTCGTGGCGCGCGCCTGCGCATTGCGACCAAGTACATCGCCGTGGCACGGGAACACTTCGCCGCCAAGGGCGTGCACGTCGATCTGATCAAGCTCTACGGCTCGATGGAACTGGCGCCGTTGGCGGGGTTGGCCGAAGCGATCGTCGATCTGGTGTCCTCCGGCGCCACGCTGAAGGCCAACAATCTGGTCGAGGTCGAACAGATCATGAGTATTTCCTCGCGCCTGGTGGTCAACCAGGCCGCTCTCAAGGTGAAGCGGGACTTGCTGCAACCCGTGATCGCAGCGATCGAAGGGGCGATCAAATGAGAGCCTTCCCCCCAACCCCCGTCCCGAGGACGGGGGCGACCACGGTTCGCAAGCCCTGCTTGCTCCGGAAAGACAACACTGCGCCTCCTTGGGGCGGCCCGGCGGAGGCGCGATGATCCACCGTCTCACCAGCGCCGACTCCGGCTTTGCCGCGACGCTCGACGAACTATTGCACTTCGACCACACGACCGACGATGCCATCGAGCAGACCGTTGCCGCAATCCTCAAGCGCGTGCGCAGCGAGGGCGATGCCGCGGTGCTCGATTACACGCGCCGCTTCGACCAGCTCGATGTCGCCACCATGGCCGAGCTGGAACTGCCGCGCAGCCAGTTGCGCCAGGCGCTCGATCGCCTTCCGCCGGCGCAGCGTTCCGCGCTCGAAGCGGCGGCGCAGCGGGTAACTTCTTATCACGAGCGGCAGAAGCTCGAATCCTGGAGCTTCACCGAAGCCGACGGCACGCGCCTGGGGCAGAAGATCACGGCGCTGGACCGGGTCGGCCTTTACGTGCCGGGCGGCAAGGCGGCCTACCCGAGCTCGGTGCTGATGAATGCGCTGCCGGCCAAGGTGGCGGGCGTCGGCGAACTGATCATGGTGGTGCCCACCCCGCGCGGCGAGAAGAATGCGCTGGTGCTGGCCGCCGCCTGCCTCGCCGGGGTCGACCGCGTCTTCACGCTGGGCGGCGCCCAGGCCGTGGCGGCGCTGGCCTATGGCACGCAGACCATTCCGCAGGTGGACAAGATCGTCGGTCCCGGCAACGCCTATGTCGCCGCCGCCAAGCGGCGCGTGTTCGGCACTGTCGGCATCGACATGGTGGCGGGGCCCTCGGAGGTGCTGATCATCGCCGATGCCTCGGCCAATCCCGACTGGGTCGCGATCGACCTGTTCGCCCAGGCCGAGCACGATGAACTGGCGCAGTCGATCTTGTTGAGTCCCGATGCCGAATTCATTGCGCGGGTTGCCGCCAGCATCGAGCGATTGCTGCCGACCATGCCGCGCCGCGAGGTGATTGCCGCCTCGCTCAAGGGCCGCGGTGCGCTGATCCAGGTTGCCGATCTGGAAGAAGCCTGCACGCTGGCAAATCGCATTGCGCCGGAACACCTGGAACTGGCGGTGAGCGATCCCTCGGCGCTGGTGGACCGGATTCGCCATGCCGGCGCGATCTTCGTTGGCCACTACACCTCGGAGTCGCTCGGCGACTACTGCGCCGGCCCCAACCATGTCCTGCCCACCTCGCGCAGCGCACGCTTTTCCTCGCCGCTCGGGGTCTATGACTTCCAGAAGCGATCGAGCCTGATCGAAGTGTCGCAGGCCGGTGCACAAACCCTGGGGCCGATCGCGGCGACGCTGGCGCATGGCGAAGGGCTGACGGCCCATGCACGCGCGGCGGAACTGCGCCTCAAAGGCTGATTACCGTACCGTCGGCAATTTCCCCTCGGGGCTACTTCCTGTTATTCTGACCATATGGTCAGAATAATGTGAGGATGCCATGAGAACCGTTCCTGTCGTGCAAATGAAAGCCAATCTCTCCGCCCTGCTTGCCGAGGTTGCAAGGGGCGAGGAGATTGCCATTACCCGTCATGGCCAAGTCGTCGCTCGCCTGGTACCGGACCGTCCCCGCATGGCCGCAGACGCTTTCCGGGCGTTTTGGGAAGACGGTGACATCGATCTCGAAGCTCCCTCCGACCGCATGCCCGAACCCGTTGCACCGTTCGATTGAGCGATGCGTTATTGAGCGATGCGTTACCTACTGGATACCAACATCGTGATTGCGGCCATGAAGGGCAATGCCGCCGTGGTTGCCCGGCTTGAAAACACGCCGCTGGCAAACCTGGTTCTGTCTCCGGTGGTGCTGGGAGAGCTGGAATTCGGTGCCGAGAAAAGTGCCCATTCCGAGCGCAATCGAGCCCGCCTCGCCGAACTGGCGGAACGCTTGCCGCTGGCGGTGGTCGATGCGGAAACGAGCCGTTGCTACGGGCGTATCCGCGCGGAACTTGAACAGCGCGGTACGCCTGTCGGTGCCAACGATACATGGATCGCCGCCCATGCCTTGGCCCTCGATGCCACACTAGTGACCGACAACATCGGGGAGTTTTCGCGGGTTCCGGGCTTAACCGTCGAGAATTGGCTGGAACGGCGCGAGGGTTGAGAAGCAAAGCCGCGCATCGAGCCATGGCGCTGTGATACCTTAGGCTCGTCATTTGGAATTCCGCCATGGGACTGCCCGCTTTCAAACCCGCCACCTACGAAGACCTCTTCGCCCTGCCTGAGAATCTGGTGGGCGAAATCATCAATGGTCGGCTGGTAACGCATCCAAGACCAGCGCCCAAGCATGCACGCGCTTATTCGTCGCTAGGTATCGAAATCGGCAATCCCTATGACCGCGGCCGCGACGGCCCGGGTGGCTGGTGGATACTCGACGAGCCCGAACTGCATCTGGAGCGCGACATCCTCGTTCCCGACCTCGCTGGCTGGCGCCGCGAGCGCATGCCCAAGCTGCCCGAGACTGCCTGGTTCGAGCTGCCGCCCGACTGGGTCTGCGAAATCCTGTCGCCCTCGACCGCCAAGGTCGATCGTGCCGAGAAGCTGCCGATTTACGCCCGCCGCGGAGTCAGGCACGCCTGGCTGGTCGATCCCGATCTGCGTACCCTGGAAGTGTTCGAGAACCGCGATGGCCAGTGGTTGCTGCTGACTGTTCTGGAAAACGCTGCCGCCGTCTCGCAGCCGCCGTTCGATGCCACCAGCTTTCCGCTCGATGCGCTTTGGGCGGACTGATGTCCAGCGAATAGCGTTTATTCGCCACCAAATGGACAGACCGGTTGCAGCCCGTTGAAGGCCACGGCAGGCCGGGTCGAAGCTGCAACGTCAGACTGTGAGGATTTCCCTCAAGTTCGCCACCAGCGCCGCGCACTGCTCGTCGGTGCCGACCGTAATCCGCAGGAACTGTTCGATGCGCGGCAGCTTGAAGTGGCGCACGATGATGCGGCGTTGCCGTAGCGCCAGCGCCAACTCTTGCGCATCGCGCTGCGGATGGCGGACGAAAATGAAGTTGGCCTGCGATGGCAGCACCTCGAAGCCGAGCGCCTTCAATTCGCCGACCAGCTTTTCGCGTGTGGTAATGACGGCCTTGCAGGTCTGCTCGAAATACTCGCGGTCCTCGAAGGCGGCCACTGCCCCGGCAATCGCCAGGCGGTCCAGCGGATAGGAATTGAAACTGTTCTTGACCCGCTCCAGCGCCTCGATCAGATCGGCGTGGCCGACGGCAAAGCCGACCCGCAGCCCGGCCAGCGAGCGCGACTTGGAAAGGGTTTGCACCACCAGCAGGTTCGGGTAGCTGACGGTCAGCGGAATCGCGCTCTCGCCGCCGAAATCGACATAGGCTTCGTCGATCACCACCACCGAATCCCGGTTCGATTGCAACAGGCGTTCGATGTCGGCCAAGGGCACCAGGCAGCCGGTAGGCGCATTCGGATTGGGGAAAATGATGCCGCCGTTCGGTCTGGTGTAGGCGCCGACCTGGATCGAAAAATCGCTGGCCAGCGGGATGGTCTCGAAGTCCACCTGGTACAGCCCGCAATACACAGGATAAAAGCTGTAGCTGATATCGGGAAACAGGATCGGCTGCGCCTGCTTCAGCAAGGCGAGAAAGACATGGGCCAGGACTTCGTCCGAGCCGTTGCCGACGAAGACATTGCTTGAATCGACGGCGTGATACTTGCCGATGGCGAGCTTGAGCTGCTCGGCGTTCGGATCGGGATAGAGCTTCAGCGATTCCCCGGTTGCGGCGCGGATCGCTTCGAGCGCACGCGGCGAGGGCCCGTAGGGATTCTCGTTGGTGTTGAGTTTCACCAGGTTGGCGAGCTTGGGTTGCTCGCCCGGCACGTAGGGCTTGAGCCCCTTGACGACATCGCTCCAGAAGCGGCTCATGGCTAGGTGGAATGGCAAATTCGGTAGTGGTGATTGGGGTCGGACGTGGCGTGCAGGCTTGACGTACAGCCTATTGTGCCGATGGTATCATGCAGCCCTCGACCCTTTGCCTGATCATCACTGCCATGCGGCAAGCCGAAATCACCCGCAATACCCTGGAAACAAAAATCCGCGTCGCCCTCGATCTCGACGGCAGCGGCGTGTCAAAACTCGCCACCGGCATCGGCTTCTTCGACCACATGCTGGACCAGATCGCACGCCACGGCATGATCGACTTGAACGTCGAGGCGCAGGGCGATCTGCACATCGACGCGCATCACACCATCGAGGATGTCGGCATCACCATCGGCCAGGCGCTGAGCAAGGCGCTGGGCGACAAGAAGGGCCTGCGCCGTTACGGCCATGCCTATGTGCCGCTCGATGAAGCTCTGTCGCGCGTGGTGGTGGATCTGTCCGGGCGCCCGGGCCTGGTTTTCAACGTGCCCTTCACGCGCGCCACGATCGGCGAATTCGATGTCGATCTGGTGCGCGAGTTCTTCCAGGGCCTAGTCAATCATGCCGCGATCACGGTGCATATCGATGCCCTGCGCGGCGACAATTCCCACCATCAGGCCGAGACCGTGTTCAAGGCCTTTGCCCGCGCCTTGCGCATGGCGGTGGAAGCCGATCCGCGTGCCGCCGGCGCCATTCCTTCGACCAAGGGTACGCTCTGATCCTTCCATGAGCACGGTCGTGGTAGTCGATTACGGCATGGGTAACCTGCGTTCGGTGGCCAAGGCCATCGAACACGTTGCCCCGCAGGCCGATGTCCGCGTCAGCGCCGATGCGGGCGAGATCGCCGCGGCAGACCGCGTCGTGGTGCCCGGCCAGGGCGCGATGCCGGATTGCATGCGCGAACTGTCGGCGCGCGGCCTGCGCGAGGCGGTGATTCGCGCCGCCGCCGAAAAACCTTTTCTCGGTATTTGCGTCGGTTTGCAGATGCTCTTCGGTCACGCCGAGGAAGGCGATGTCATGGGCCTCGAAATCCTGCCGGGCCGCGTACCGCGCTTTCCCCTCGCTGCCATGGTGGCGCCCGACGGCACGCGGCTCAAGGTGCCCCACATGGGCTGGAACCAGGTGCATCAGGCGGAAGCCCACGCGCTGTGGGACGGCATCGAGGATGATGCGCGTTTCTATTTCGTACACAGCTATTACGTCGAGCCGCAGAATCCTGAGGTGATAGCCGGCTCGACCTACTATGGCATCCCCTTTACCAGCGCGGTTGCGCGCGCTAACATCTTCGCTGTTCAATTCCACCCGGAAAAAAGCGCCCAGGCCGGTTTGCGACTGCTCGGCAATTTCATGCGCTGGAATCCCTGATCTGACCGCCTCCCAGGCATCTCTTCTTTTCGAAACCTCCCTATGCTGCTGATACCCGCGATTGATCTCAAGGATGGTCACTGCGTCCGCCTGAAACAGGGCGCGATGGACGATGCCACGGTATTTTCCGAAGACCCGGCGGCCATGGCCCGCCACTGGATAGAGCAGGGCGCGCGCCGCCTGCATCTGGTGGACCTCAACGGCGCCTTTGCCGGCAAGCCGAAGAACGAGCCGGCGATCAAGGCCATTCTGAAGGAAGTCGGCACCGAAATTCCCGTGCAGCTGGGCGGTGGTATTCGCGATCTGGATACCATCGAGCGTTGCCTCGACGACGGCCTGAGCTACGTCATCATCGGCACCGCCGCTGTGAAGAATCCCGGCTTCCTGCACGATGCCTGCGGCGCATTCCCCGGCCACATCATCGTCGGCCTCGATGCCAGGGACGGCAAGGTCGCAGTCGATGGCTGGTCGAAGATGACCGGGCACGATGTCGTCGATCTGGCCAAGAAATTCGAGGACTATGGCGTCGAAGCCGTGATCTACACCGACATCGGGCGCGACGGCATGCTCTCCGGGGTCAACATCGAGGCGACGGTGAAACTGGCGCAGGCGCTGCGCATCCCGGTGATCGCCAGCGGCGGCATCGCCAGCATGAAGGACGTCAAGGCGCTCTGCGCGGTGCAGGGCGAAGGAATCTCCGGCGCCATCACCGGTCGTGCGATCTACGAAGGCACGCTGGACTTCAAGAAAGCCCAAGCCGAGGCGGACAAGCTCTCCGGCCGCTGATGCTTGCCAAGCGCATCATCCCCTGTCTCGACGTCAACGCCGGCCGCGTGGTCAAGGGCGTCAACTTCGTCGAGCTGCGCGATGCCGGCGATCCGGTCGAAATCGCGCGCCGTTACGACGAGCAGGGCGCCGACGAACTCACCTTCCTCGACATCACGGCCAGTTCCGATGATCGCGACATCATTCTGCACATCGTCGAGGCAGTCGCCTCGCAGGTGTTCATTCCGCTGACGGTGGGTGGCGGCGTGCGCCAGGTCGAGGACGTGCGGCGGCTGCTGAATGCCGGGGCCGACAAGGTCAGCATGAACACCGCGGCAGTGAACAATCCGCAACTGGTCGCCGACGCCTCGGCCAGGGTCGGCGCGCAGTGCATCGTGGTAGCCGTCGATGCCAAGCAGACTTCGCCCGGCCGCTGGGAGGTATTCACCCATGGCGGGCGCAAGAACACCGGGCTGGATGCCATCGACTGGGCACGCAAGGTCGAGAGCCTGGGCGCTGGCGAAATTCTGCTGACCAGCATGGACCGCGACGGCACCAAGGCCGGTTTCGATCTGCCGCTCACGCGTGCGATTGCCGAAGCGGTGGGCATTCCGGTGATTGCCAGTGGCGGTGTCGGCACGCTGCAGCATCTGGCGGATGGAGTCACGCTCGGCAAGGCCGATGCGGTACTGGCGGCGAGCATTTTTCATTACGGTGAATACACCGTGCGCCAGGCCAAGGAGTACATGCGCAGCCGCGGCATCGAGGTCAGGCTGTGAGCGCGCCGCACAGCAGCCAATGGCTGGACGAGGTACTGTGGGACGCGCAGGGCCTGGTTCCGGCGATCGCCCAGGATGCGGCGACCGGCGAGGTGCTGATGTTCGCCTGGATGAATCGCCAGGCGCTGGCCTTGACCGCGGAAACCGGTCACGCCGTGTATTGGTCTCGTTCGCGCAGGCGCCTGTGGCACAAGGGCGAGGAGTCGGGTCACACGCAGAAGGTGCTGGAGTTGCGCGTCGATTGCGACAAGGATGTGGTGCTGTTGAAGATCGAACAGATCGGTGGCATCGCCTGCCACACCGGCCGTCGCAGCTGCTTTTTCAACCGGCTTGAAACCTCGGGCTGGCAGGATGTGGAGCCCGTCCTCAAGGATCCGAAGGAGATATACAAGTAAGTCGCCGACGGGCCGTCCGAGGACGGCTCAAGCCATGCATGCAGCGGGTTTGGCCCGCGAACAATCGTCACCCCCTTCTTCGGGAAGGGGAACGGGGAAAGGAAGCAAAAATGATTGATCTCGAAGTCTTGCATCGCGTTCAGGCGACGCTGCTCGAACGCAAGGGCGCGGCACCCGATTCCTCCTACGTCGCCAGCCTGTACGCCAAGGGCACCGACGCGATCTGCAAGAAAGTGGCCGAGGAGGCCGCCGAAACCATCATGGCGGCCAAGGACGGCGAACGCCTGCATTTGGTGCGCGAGGTGACCGACCTCTGGTTCCACAGCATGATCCTGCTCGCCCAGTTCGGCATCGGCGTCGATGACGTGATGGTCGAGTTTCGCCGCCGCGAGGGGATCTCGGGCATCGACGAGAAGAACAGCCGGAGACCGGAGCAATGAGCGACTGCATTTTCTGCAGGATCGCGCGCGGCGAGATTCCCGCGAAGAAGATCTACGAAGACGAAGAAATCTTCGCCTTCCACGACATCAACCCGATTGCGCCGGTGCATTTCATGATCGTGCCCAAGCTGCATATTCCCTCGCTGATGGAGGCCGACATGAGTCACCAAATGGTGCTCGGCCGCATGCTGGCCAAGGCCAGCGAACTGGCCAGGAGCCAGGGACTGACCGAAGGCTTCCGCACCATCATCAACACAGGGCGGATCGGGCATCAGGAGGTGTATCATCTCCACGTTCATATCCTGGGTGGCCCCGAGCCCCTGGGGTCCATGCTAAAACGAAGTTTCAGTGCAGGCTAATGCCGGCTTTATTGGCGTTAAGCGTAGCGGCCGTAACTAAAGCGCAAGGCGCCGTGAGAATTCACTGAGCGCAAGGAGAAAACATAATGGGTTCTTTCAGTATCTGGCATTGGCTGATTGTCCTGGTAATCGTCATGCTGGTGTTCGGCACCAAGAAGCTGCGCAACATGGGGTCGGACCTCGGCGGCGCGGTAAAGGGCTTCAAGGACGGCATGAAGGAAGCCACGGCCGACAAATCCGCCGACAAGCCGGTGGAGCCGCAGCAGGTCAGCGGCCAGACGATCGACGTCGAGTCGCGGCGGGAGCAAACCAAATCCTGATTCAGGGCGTCTGCGTCCTGCCGACTTCTGCCCTTGGCAGCTAGTCGGCGGCAACGCATTGCCCCGCACCCTGTCGCCATTCTAGAAATTACAGCGAAGCCATGTTCGACATCGGCCTGACCGAGTTGATGATCATTGGGGTGGTGGCGCTGGTCGTCATCGGACCGGAACGCCTGCCCAAGGTCGCCCGCACGGCCGGGCATCTGCTGGGCCGCCTGCAGCGTTATGTCAGCGACGTCAAGGCCGACATCAATCGCGAGATGCAGCTCGATGAGCTGAAAAAGTTGCAGCAGCAGATGACCGACCAGGTCACGAACCTGGAGACATCGGTGACTCACGAAATGCGCGAAGTCGAATCCTCGGTCAATAAGGCGATCGAACCCCCGGCCGCGGATGCCGCCGTGCCGTCAGCGCCAACTCTTGAGGCAACGGTCGAACCCGGGCCAGCGCTAACCGCCGAACCAGCGCCAGTCACCGCGGAAACGACAAAATCCTGATGGCCGACGAACAGGAGACATTTTTCTCGCATCTGGTCGAGCTGCGCGACCGTCTGATCCGCATCATCATCGCGGTAGGCGTGGTTTTCGTGCCCCTGGCCTTCTTTGCCCGTGAACTGTACTCGGTACTCGCCGCACCCCTGCTGGCAACCTTGCCCGCCGGCGGCCAGATGATCGCCACCGACGTGGTCGGCGTTTTCCTGGTGCCGATGAAGGTCGCCTTGGCGGTCGCCTTCCTGGTGGTCCTGCCTTACGTGTTGTACCAGGTGTGGGCTTTTGTCGCGCCGGGCCTTTACACCCACGAGAAGAAGCTGGCGATGCCGCTCTTGGCGGCGTCGGTGGTACTGTTTTTCATCGGCATGGCCTTCGCCTATTTCGCGTTTTTTCCCATGGTGTTCGGCTTCATGTCGCAATTCGCCCCGGAAGGCGTGGCTTGGATGACCGACATCGAGAAGTATTTTTCCTTCGTCCTCACCATGTTCCTCGCCTTCGGCGTCACCTTCGAGGTGCCGGTGGTCGTCATCGTGCTGGTCAAGGTCGGCGTGGTCGATGTGGCCAAGCTGCGCGAGTGGCGGCCCTATGTGATCGTTGGCGCCTTTGTCGTGGGGGCGGTGTTCACTCCGCCCGACGTGATTTCGCAGTTCATGATGGCGGTTCCGCTGTGGTTGCTCTATGAAGTCGGGATCGTGCTGGCGAACGTCATCGTGCGTCCGGCCGCCTCCGTCGCGGGCGAGTCGGATTACCGGCCGCCTTCCGACGCGGAAATGAACCAGGAGCTTGATCGCGCAGAGCAGCAGGCGCGCGACCAGCAGACCTGAGCGCTGACCCGTGGCGAGGCAGGTTCCCGCACGGCTTTCCAGTGACGCCGAAGTACGGGCGCTCGCTGCCTCATCCCTGGTCAAGCTGTTCGACAGCCTCTACGAAGGTGCCGTGGTCATCGACCAGGACGG
>JAXMJU010000402.1:0-4732 GCA_034376265.1 Sulfuritalea sp. | reverse complement strand
GTTCGAGGTTTGCTGAACAGCGATCATGAGTAGCCACCATGGTCCGCCAGCCAGCACCCCCCCCCGTCAAAGCCAACGTAGGCACACAAGCCGGAACCGGAAACTCTCCCCCCTTCAAGGGGGAGGCTGGGAGGGGGATGGGGTAGTAAAGATGCAAGCCGATTCAGACAGTTACAACTGACGCGCAAATTTGACCCCATCCCCACCCTATCCCTCCCCTTGAAGGGGAGGGGATTTTCGCTTGGCTGAATTTCATGGCGAATCAAGAATGGATTTGCATTTCGCCGTGTCGCCGTGCTCGCCGCGGTAAACGATTTCTGAAAGGACTTTCATGAGCGTCAAACAACTCTTCGATTTAACAGGCAAGGTCGCCCTCATCACCGGCGGCTCGCGCGGACTGGGCCTGCAGATGGCCGAGGCGCTGGGCGAAATGGGCGCGAAGCTGGCGATCACCGCGCGCAAGGCCGACGAACTGGCCGAGGCCAAGGCCCATCTGGAAAAGCTCGGCATCGAGGTGCTCACGGTCGCCAACGACTTGTCGAAGTTCGACCAGATCCCCGGCCTCGTCAGCGCCGTGCTCGACCGCTACGGCAAGATCGACATCCTGGTGAACAACGCGGGCGCCACCTGGGGCGCGCCGGCCGAGGACTATCCGAACGAAGCCTGGATGAAGGTTATCAACCTCAACGTCAATGGCATGTTCTTCCTGACCCGTGAAGTCGGCAAGCGCGCTTTCATTCCGCAGAAGTCGGGCAAGGTCATCGTCACCGCCTCGATCGCCGGACTGCGCGGCAACCCGCCCGACATGCAGACCATCGCCTACAACACCAGCAAGGGCGCCGACGTGAATTTCGTGCGCGCGCTGGCCGCGGAGTGGGGCAAGTACAACATCAACGTCAACGCCATCTGCCCCGGCTTCTTTCCCTCGAAGATGGCCAGCGGCATCATGGAAAAGCTCGGCGACCGCATCATCGCCGGTACGGCTCTCGGGCGCGTCGGCGGCGACGAGGACCTGAAGGGCACGGTGGTGCTGCTCGCCTCGGAAGCCGGGCGCCACATCACCGGCCACGCGCTGCCGGTCGACGGCGGCAGCCTGAGTTTCTAGGTGTCGGACTTCTTCGGCCTCAAAGTGCCCTTCCTCGCGCATCTCGGCGTCAAGGCCGAGATGGCCGAGGGCGGGCGCTCGCGCATCTCGCTGGAACTGCGCCCGGAACTGATGAACAGTTTCGAGGTCTCGCACGGCGGCGTCATCATGACCCTACTCGACGTCGCCATGGCGGTCGCCGCGCGCACCACGCACGAGCACGTCGGCGGCATCATGACCGTGGACATGTCGCTCAGCTTCATCCGCTCGGCGAAGGGCCGCATCGTCGCCGAGGGCCGGCTGCTGCGCGGCGGCAACTCGCTGCACTTCTGCGAGGGCGAGGCCTTCGACGAGAGCGGCGAACTGGTCGCGAAATCGCTGGGCACCTTCAAGCTGCGCCGCGAAGCCCGCGGCAAACCGGATCAGGCGCAACATTCGCCGTAGCGCCAGCGCCAACTCTTGCAAGCAAACCAATAACAGGATTCCCCCACCATGGAAAAGAACCAGAAAATCGTCCTCGCCAGCCGCCCCGCCGCCTGGGTCGAGGAAAGCAATTTCCGCCTCGAAGAATCCGACATTCCGGAACCCGGCGCCAACCAGGTGCTGGTCAGGAACCACTGGCTCTCGCTCGATCCCTACATGCGCGGCCGCATGTCGGACGTCAAGTCCTATGCCACGCCGGTGCAGATCGGCGAAGTGATGGTCGGCGGCACGGCGGGCGAAGTGCTCAAGTCGAATCATCCGAAATTCGCCGTCGGCGACAAGGTGGTCGGCCCACTAGGCTGGCAGCTCTACGGCGTGGCCGACGGCGGCGCCTTGCAGAAGGTCGATGACAGCGCAATTCCGCTGTCGGCCTGGCTGGGGCCCGTCGGCATGCCCGGCGTCACGGCCTGGGTCGGCCTGCTCGACATCTGCGCGCCCAAGCCCGGCGACACCGTGGTGGTCACCGCCGCCTCGGGCGCGGTAGGCAGCGTGGTCGGCCAGTTGGCGAAGATCCACGGCGCGCGCGCGGTCGGCATCGCCGGCGGCGCCGAGAAATGCCGCTACGTGGTGGACGAACTCGGCTTCGATGCCTGCATCGACTACAAGGCCGGCAATCTGCGCGGCGACCTGAAAGCCGCGACGCCCAAGGGCATCGACTGCGTGTTCGAGAACGTCGGCGGCGAGATCTTCGACACCCTGCTGACGCGCATGAACCCCTTCTCGCGCATCGCCGTCTGCGGCCTGATCGCGCAATACAACTCGGCGCCCTACCCGATGCAGAACATCGGCTCGGTGCTGATCAACCGCATCAAGATGCAGGGCTTCATCGTCTCCGACGACCTGACGCGCTGGCCGCCGGCGCTGAAGGAAATCGCCGGCCACGTCGCCGCCGGCCGCATCAAGTATCGCGAGAGCGTGGCCAACGGCCTGGCCAATGCGCCGGCCGCCTTCATCAGCCTGCTCAAGGGCGGCAACTTCGGCAAGCAACTGGTAAAACTCGTCTAGTCACATGATCAGCCTTGAAGTTCAGCCGATCAACAAAAGCGCCTGCCAATGTTGCTCTCCCCCCTTCACGGGGGGAGATGGAGAGGGGAGGCAGTATCGAGCAGTCGCTCGTGCGGTCACGCCCCTCCATCCCCTCCCCAGCCCTCCCCTTGAAGGAGAGGAAGATCGCGCCTGGCTGAGCTTTGTGACTAATCGGGAAGGCTTTAGATGACAGACAAATTTACCGGCACCCGTCCCATCACCGACAAGGACGCCTTCGACACCGCCCGCCTCGCGGCATGGATGCAGGTCCATGTCGAGGACTTCGCAGGCGACTTGCAGGTCGAGAAGTTCAAGGGCGGCCAGTCCAATCCGACCTTCCTGCTGCGCGATGCCAAACGCAAGTACGTGCTGCGCAGGAAGCCGCCCGGCAAGCTCTTGCCCAGCGCCCATGCGGTGGATCGCGAATACCGCGTGATCTCGGCCCTGGCCGTCACCGACGTGCCCGTGGCGCGCACCTGGGCGCTGTGCGAGGACGATTCGGTCATCGGCACCATGTTCTACATCATGGACTGTGTCGACGGCCGCATCCTGTGGGACCCTTCGCTGCCCGGCATGAGCCCCGCCGAGCGCGGCGCCATCTTCGAAGAAATGAACCGCGTCATCGCCGCCCTGCATCAGGTCGATCAGGACGCCGTGGGCCTCACCGATTACGGCAAGCCCGACAAGTACCTGGAGCGCCAGGTGGCGCGCTGGAGCAAGCAGTACCGCGCATCGGAAACAGAGAAGATCGAGGCCATGGACAAGCTGATCGACTGGCTGCCGCAGAACATCCCGGCCGGCGAGGAAACCAGCATCGTGCATGGCGACTTCCGCCTCGACAACACGGTGTTCCACCCGACCGAGCCGCGCATCCTCGCCGTGCTCGACTGGGAACTGTCTACCCTCGGCCATCCGCTGGCCGACTTCGCCTACCACTGCATGACCTGGCGCCTCTCGCCCGGCCAGTTCCGCGGCCTCGCCGGTTACGACCTCGCCGCGCTGGGCATCCCGTCGGAAGCCGAGTACGTCGCCGCCTACTGCGAGCGCACCGGCCGCGATCCGATTCCGCCGCGCGACTGGGAGTTCTACATGGCCTTCAACATGTTCCGCCTGGCCGGCATCCTGCAGGGCATTCTGGCCCGCGCGCTGCAAGGCAACGCATCGAGCACCGAAGCCATCGAAACCGGCAAGCGCGCGCGCCCACTGGCCGAGGAAGCCTGGCGCCAGGTCGAGCGTCTGCTTGCCGCCAACTAAACCACCAACACAACATCGCCACCGAGGACACACCATGGATTTCGATTACTCCCCCAAGGTCAAGGATTTACAGCAGCGCCTCAACGCCTTCATGGACCAGCACATCTACCCGAACGAGGACGCCTTCCACGCCGAGGTCGAGGCCAACCGCGCCAAGGGTAATCCCTGGGTGCCGACCGTGATCATGGAGCAGCTCAAGGACAAGGCGCGCGCCGCCGGCCTGTGGAATTTGTTCCTGCCGCAATCGGAGCGCGGTGCCGGCCTGAGCAACCTCGAATACGCACCGCTGTGCGAAATCATGGGCCGCTCGCACATCGCGCCGGAAGCCTTCAACTGCTCGGCGCCCGACACCGGCAACATGGAAACCATCGAGCGCTACGGCAACGATGCACAGCGCAACGAATGGCTGATGCCGCTGCTCGCAGGCAAGATCCGCTCCGCCTTCGCCATGACCGAGCCGGGTGTGGCCTCCAGTGATGCCACCAACATCGAAGCGCGCATAGCTCGCGACGGCGACCACTACGTGATCAACGGCCGCAAGTGGTGGACCTCGGGAGCGCCCGATCCGCGCTGCAAGATCCTCATCTTCATGGGCAAGACCGATCCCGACAATCCCAGCCGGCATAACCAGCAGTCGATGGTGCTGGTGCCGATGGACACCCCGGGCGTGACCCGCGTGCGCGCGCTCAGCGTGTTCGGCTACGACCACGCGCCGCACGGCCACGGCGAAGTCGATTTCAAGGACGTGCGGGTGCCCGTCTCCAATATCCTGCTCGGCGAAGGGCGCGGCTTCGAGATCGCCCAGGGGCGGCTGGGCCCGGGCCGCATCCACCACTGCATGCGCCTGATCCGCGCTGCAAGATCCTCATCTTCATGGGCAAGACC
>JAXMJU010000401.1:0-4257 GCA_034376265.1 Sulfuritalea sp. | reverse complement strand
GCATCGGGGTCGCCCTGCAGCACGCCGAGTTCGGCCAACAGCTGGCGCGTCGCGCGCGCCTCGCGCGGCGGCAACGGCAGGTAGTGGGCGCCGAGCGGATGCGCCGAAATATCGTTGCTGCCGGCGCGCGAGTTGCCGCCGGCTTCGCTCTCCATTTCCAGCAGCAGGAAATCGTCGCAACCCGCGCGTGCCAGTTTCCATGCCGCAGAGAGGCCGCCGATGCCGCCGCCGACGATGGCCACCGCGACGCGGCGGGTTTCGGTCGGTGCCGGGAAGTCGGGCTTGCGCAGTCGGTGGCCGAGCGTGTCGTTCGCTCCGGAGAGCGTGCCCGGCGGCAATGGTGGCAATGCCTTGGCGCCGCAGGCCGCCAGCAGGCCGGTGGCCGAAACGCTCGCAAGAAAATCGCGGCGGCGCATCAGTGGTAGTCGTCTTCCCGCTGATGTCGCACCGCGAGAATCGTCACGTAGCCGCCGGCCTCGATCTCGAACAGCGCCACGTAGCCCGAATTGCCGAAGGGAATGATGAGTTCGCGCAGAAAGGGATCGCCAGTGCCGCCGCCCGCCTTGCGGCAGGAGAATGGAAATATCTCCAGCAATTCGACAGCCTTGGCGACGGCCCCTTGCGCTCGCTCCGCAGCGTCGATATCGCGTTCCAGCAGGAAATCGAACAGGCGCAGCAAATCCGGTTCCGCGTCCTCCGTGAAGCGGACGACAAACCGTTTCATTTTGCGGTGGCAGTCTTCTTGCGCGCGTTCTTCAAGCGCCGTTCCAGTTTACCGAGCACTGTCGCGGCCTTGACGTAGCGGCCTGAAGCGTTCGCCGCGTCGCGTGAGGCGAGGCCGCGCACGACGAACTCCGTCTGCGCCCGCCGATACTCGACATTGCGCCGCACGGCGTCCTCGACAAAGCCGGACAGGGTTTCACCGGTCCCCAACAACTCTTCAGCGGCCTGGCGCAGCTCGGGCGGAACGCGGACGGCGGGAATGGCGGCGGTTTTCATGATGGTCTCCGTGCATTGCATTTGTGATGCAATGGTGCCAGCAAGACGAGCTGGAATCAAGCGGTCCTGATTCCCGGTGAACCGTTCCGGGCCGACCGCACCAACCGTTTTCAATCGGCGCGACCCCGCGAGTCAAACGCCCGATGCCGAGTGGCGCAAGACTGGGAGCAGGCGACCGGTTTTACGGAGGCAACTGCATAAGTGCCCATTGCTGCCTGATGACAAATAAAAGCGATCTGGCCGCTTCTGGACAGAAAGCTGCTGCTCATGAAAATCAGCCGGGTCACTCTTGATCGGACAGAGCAGGCATTCGAAAACAACCTATAGCATGATTCATGCAGCCGCATCGAGGGTCTGCTTCAGAAAACCTCAGCCTTCATTCGCCGGGCGACTTGCAGATAATTTTTTCCTGGCGTGCTCCTGAAGTGCTAACGCTGCGGGTATCTGGTCTTTCACCAGAATTGCCACCAACCCAAGCAATGCATCGCGGGCCGGCGTATTGGTGGCGAACTCGTCACCATCCTCGGTCAAACACACATCCAACAGGTTCGTCATCGCTGCTGCCGTACCCGACCGCCTCCATTGGCGACTCGCAGCAGTCTGGCTTTGAAGAGCCCGATGCAGCCATTGAAGGCCATCAAGGCGAAGAGAACGACCAGTCGACGAACTCAAGAAGCTGCAAAAATATGTCATGTTGTCCTCTTCCCGCACAAGATGTTTATCTGCCCATGATTCGTACAGGTGCCGCATCTGCCGCACAGTCGTCTGCATTTCCGCGACCTGATCGAGCCACAGCTCGGATCCGCAACCTAATATGCGGTACGTGAGCCGCTCGCCATAAAACCACTGACGTCCAGAGCTCCATTGCGGGGAGGCCAATGCATACTCAATCATCGCCCTCCAGTGCCTTCCAAAGTCAGCTACATCGGTAATCCGGGGAACCTGCTGCAACCACAAATCGATAAATTGGCCAAGAAAGTAGTGCCCATTCCCACCGAGCTGGAATATCGGCTGCCATAGCTCGGCTGCGGTTTTCGCCGACAGGCCAGGAATCAGTCTTACGATCACCGGAAGTATCTCGTAGCCGATTTGAGTTGGCGGTTCGTCGCGATCATCTTCTCTGCGGGCAGCATGTGGCCACAGTTCAAAGTCCAACAGACCTTTGAGCAGATTGAACCGATTCTGCGCGTCTGTCGCATCAAGGGGTTCCCGAAATAGCCAGCCAAATACCGCCTTCAGGAGATGCGTGTCTAGACCAGCAGACTGCCGCTCGGATGGGTCTCTTCCAAACCTCCCACGCTTGTGCGCGAACTCTCTGGCCCAACGTCGGCGCTGGAGCCGCTCAACACGACGGGCTATAGCCATGGGGTTGATGCGACTCGAGTTCGCATCCGTTTCCGTCAACTTTCGGCTTCTAAGCCAGCGTAGCCAGCGAGCCCACAATTGTTGAATCCTTTGTGGTTCGTCCGAACGTGGCGTCAGGACGACGAGCCCACACCACAGCAACGAGAGATCAAGGAGTCGCCACCACGCGGACCCCAGAACCTCCCGATGTTCATAGGCAAGCGAAGTCAGCGTCCGTGTCGCGGGTTCGTTGCCGCTAGTCAGCACACGCAGCAGCGCAATACCCGCTTCCGCAGACGTGACATTTGCGCTAATGAACTCCTCCATCACCGCGTGTGCAACGAACTCTAGTTCACCTCGATTGCTTAGCATGCGATCCCGCAACAGGTCGGTATCGTCACCAATCTGATCTACAACTGCCTGGACTATTTCATTGGCGATATCACGGATCTCATTATGTACATCAAGCCAGGGACGAGCGCGCGCTAACAATGTCGAGGCTGCGGCGATTCGCGCAATACGTCGCTCGTTATCTCCCAGGCTTTCGCTCGTTTCAGGGAATGCTTGATTTAGGACTTTGGCCAGTTCTTCGGCTTGTACTGCTGTCAATTCGGCAGGATTAGAGAGCAGCCTAGTGCATTGCATGGGAAGCGTCAGCGCATGCATGACTGGAGCAACTACACGTTCGTAGTCCTCGACTTCGCGCTGCACGGTCTCCGGGTAACTGAACTGAACCGCTACCTGTCCAGTCGTGCCGTTACGGATTTCTCTGTAGTTGTTGCGATCAAGTTCCGCCTTGAGTATTCGAAGTTCAAGCGCGGCCTTTTCATCCTGAGGCGTCTCCCATTGCTCAATGGCAAGTGCAAGAAATTCCGCGATGTCGGAGTGGAACGCGACCAAGTTGGCGGCAAGTTGCCGCAATGTCACGCCGCGATAGGGTGCAGAGAACCACTCACGCGCCATTTGAAAGATCATCTCGCCCTGGCGCGCCCAAGCGCCCGCATCGAATCCATATTGCATTGCATCGACTCGATGCTTGTCCCAGACGTAGAGGCGCCTATTTGCCAGTAGAGGACGCAGCTGCCTCTGGAACAGGGCCGGGCGGAACTTCCCGGCATTCACTAGAACGCCGAGGACGGCGACCGAATGCGACGCGTCCAAGAGGCGCTCGATATAGGGTGAAACGTCGGTACCGTTTTCGATTGAAACGCAGAGCCATTTCTCGAGGGCTGCCAATGCGGAATGCAGCTGTCCCGCGTGCGTGGAATTGTCCTGGGCCCAATCGAACACCGAGTGGTTCCCCACAAATTCCTTCGACGTGCCACTGTGTAAGGTGAGCGCAACCCAGGCGCGCTCGCCACCGCGGCGTTGCATTTCGTGTTCCCAGCGCTCCGTGCAAAAGTCTACGAGCGTAATCAATGCACCAAGGGCTGTGTCGGAATTGATTTGAAGAAATGCGTAGAACGGACTTTTCCAATAGGCGGTCGGATAGCTTTCCTGGTCGAATTGCAAACCAAAATCCTCATCGAACCGATAGCCCACACCATACTCTTCCTCTGGCGAGTCCTCGATAATGGTGGCAAGTAACACCTCAGCGGCCACCTCTGGTCTGCTTCTCATCAAGGCGATTAGGGCTGGCGAGTGTGTGCAACATCCGCCGAAATGTCGTTCGACCCGTTCCTGAGGACCTAAAGGCCAAGGCGGAAGCTCTCGCGCTGAAGGTATGAAGGTCGCAGTATTAGCGAGTCGCTCCCGCCTCTTTCGGTACTCTGGGTCACTGCTGTCCGGCTAAAACGCGAACAGATTCAATTGGTTGTTGATGGTGATGTTGTCGGAACTGGAGTCGCTGCCCGGAAAGGCTTGCTGCAAGGGCATCTTCTCGAAAAGGGTGACCGACAATATCTGTAGCAATGT
>JAXMJU010000400.1:0-15145 GCA_034376265.1 Sulfuritalea sp. | reverse complement strand
ACATTGCTACAGATATTGTCGGTCACCCTTTTCGAGAAGATGCCCTTGCAGCAAGCCTTTCCGGGCAGCGACTCCAGTTCCGACAACATCACCATCAACAACCAATTGAATCTGTTCGCGTTTTAGCCGGACAGCAGTGACGTATTGTTTTATAGTGCGCCGCATCAAAAACGGCGCGTAACGGAGGGATTTACCTATGCCAGAGATGACCAAACAGCGTCCAAAGTATTTGGCGCTTCATGAAATCCGGCTGCCTCTGGCCGGATTCGCATCGATACTGCACCGCGTCAGCGGCGCCGGTTTGTTCCTGATGCTGCCGCTGCTGATCTGGCTGCTACAGCTTTCGCTCGGATCGACGCAGCGAAGCGCCGAACTCTTCGCCGCCATGACCGGCAACTGGCTGGTCAAACTCATCCTGCTGGGCCTGTTGTGGGCCTTCCTCCATCACTTCTGCATGGGCATCCGCATCCTGCTGATCGACATTCACGTAGGCGTCGAAAAGCAGCAGGCGCACAGTTCGGCAGTGGCGGTCATGGTCATCAGCCTGGCGCTGACGCTGGTCTTCGGCCTCAAATTGCTGGGAGCCTACTGACATGAACCGTCTCGTTGTTGGTGCTCATTACGGCCTCAAGGACTGGTTGGCGCAGCGCGTCACCGGCGTCTTCATGGCCGTGTATACGCTGATCATCTTCGCCGCGGCACTGGGCGGCGCAACCGCGTCGCGCGAGGCCTGGCAGGCTTTCATGGCCCACGGCTTCATCCGCTACATCAGCTTCCTGTTCATCGTCAGCCTCTGTTACCACGCCTGGGTCGGCATCAGGGACATCTGGATGGACTACCTCAATTCGGCGGCGTTGCGCGTCATTCTGCATGTATTGACGCTGCTCGCCCTGGTCGGCTATGCCGCCTGGGCAGTTCAAATCATCTGGAGGCTGTGACAGTGTCCTATACCGTTCGCAAATTCGATGCGGTCATCGTCGGCGCCGGCGGCGCCGGCCTGCGCGCCGCGATTCAATTGTCCGAGGCGGGCTACAAAACCGCCGTGGTGACCAAGGTTTTCCCCACGCGTTCGCACACCGTGGCGGCTCAGGGCGGCGTCGCCGCCAGCCTGGGCAACTCCGAGGACGATCACTGGCACTGGCACATGTACGACACGGTCAAGGGTTCCGACTGGCTCGGCGACCAGGACTCGATCGAGTTCATGTGCCGCAAGGCCAACGAAGTGGTGGTCGAACTCGAGCACTACGGCATGCCCTTCGACCGCCTCGACAACGGCAAGATCTACCAGCGTCCCTTCGGCGGCCACATGTCGAACTTCGGCGAAAAGCCGGTGCGTCGCGCTTGCGCCGCAGCCGACCGTACCGGACACGCCATGCTGCACGCGATGTACCAGCGCAACGTCAAGGTGAACACCCAGTTCTTCGTCGAATGGCAGGCGTTGGACCTGGTGCGCGATGCCGAGGGCGACGTGCTCGGCGTCACCGCGATGGACATGGAGACCGGCGAAATCGTGGTGTTCCACGCCAAGGCGACGATTTTCGCCACCGGCGGCGCCGCGCGTATTTTCTACTCTTCGACCAATGCCTTCATCAATACCGGCGACGGCCTGGGCATGGCGGCGCGCGCCGGCATTCCGCTCGAAGACATGGAATTCTGGCAGTTCCACCCGACCGGCGTGGCCGGTGCCGGCGTGCTGATCACCGAAGGCGTGCGCGGCGAAGGCGGCATACTGCGCAATTCGGCCGGCGAACGCTTCATGGAGCGCTACGCACCCAACGCCAAGGATCTTGCTTCGCGGGACGTGGTTTCGCGGGCGATGACCACCGAGATCAATGAAGGCCGCGGCTGCGGTCCGAACAAGGATTTCGTGCTGCTCGACATCACCCACCTGCCGCCCGAGACCATCATGAAGCGCCTGCCCGGCATTCACGAAATCGGCATCCAGTTCGCCGGCGTCGATTGCCTGAAGGAGCCGTTGCCGGTGGTGCCGACCGCCCACTATCAGATGGGCGGCATTCCGACCAACTACACCGGCCAGGTCGTGGTGCCGAAAGATGGTTCCCCGGCGGTTCCCGTGCCCGGCTTCTACGCCGCCGGCGAGTGCGCCTGCGCTTCCGTGCATGGTGCCAACCGTCTGGGCACCAATTCCCTGCTCGACCTGTTGGTGTTCGGCAAATCGGCCGGTGAAACCGCCGTCAGCGATTTGAAGAACAACACCAAGGCGCACAAACCGCTGCCGCAGGAGTGCATCGACAAGACCCTGGCGCGCCTCGACCGCCTCAATCATCAGAAGGACGGTGCCAGCGTGCATGACACCCGGCTTGAAATGCAGCGCACCATGCAGAAACATGCCGGCGTGTTCCGTTTCAAGAACCTGCTGGCCGAAGGCGTGTCGAGGATTCACGAAGTTGCGGCGAAGGTGGCCGTCACGCAGATCAAGGACAAATCCAAGGTGTTCAACACGGCGCGCATCGAAGCGCTGGAATTGGACAACCAGATCGAAGTCGCCAAGGCGACCATGGTCTCCGCCAATGCGCGCACCGAGTCGCGCGGCGCCCATGTGCGCGACGACGCGACCGATACGCCGGAAACGCCGGATGGCCGCAACGACAAGGAATGGCTCAAGCACAGCCTGTGGTACCGCGAAGGCAATCGCCTTGACTACAAGGCCGTACATATGCAGCCCCTGTCGGTCGACCCCATCGAGTTGAAGAAGCGCGCCTACTAACAAGGAACCGACGATGACGAACGCCACCCGTACCGTCCAATTCAAGATCTATCGCTACGATCCGGATCAGGACGCCAAGCCCTACATGCAGGACATCTCGGTCGAGATCGAATCCACCGACCGCAAGCTGCTCGATGCCATGGTCAAGCTCAAGGCGCAGGACGATTCGATTTCCTTCCGCCGCTCCTGCCGCGAAGGCGTCTGCGGCTCCGACGCGATGAACATCAACGGCAAAAACGGATTGGCCTGCCTGACCGCGATGGACAGCTTTCCCGCAGGCAAGCCCATCGTGCTGCGCCCGCTGCCTGGACTGCCGGTGATCCGCGATCTGATCGTGGACATGACGCAGTTCTTCAAGCAGTACAACTCGATCAAGCCCTACCTGATCAACAATGATCCGCCGCCCGAGCGCGAGCGCCTGCAGTCGCCGGAGGATCGCGACGAACTGAACGGACTTTACGAGTGCATCCTGTGCGCCTGCTGCTCGACGGCCTGTCCGTCGTTCTGGTGGAATCCGGACAAGTTCGTCGGCCCCGCCGGTCTGCTCGCCGCTTACCGCTTCATCGCCGACACGCGCGACCAGGCCACCAGCGAGCGCCTCGACGACCTGGAAGATCCGTACCGCCTGTTCCGCTGCCACACCATCATGAACTGCGTCGACGTCTGTCCCAAAGGCCTGAATCCGACCAAGGCGATCGGAAAAATCAAGGAGATGATGGTCCGCCGGGCCGTCTGACCATGAGTGAAGATCGCAAGGCGCGCATCAATCGCCTGAAATGGCATTGTCGGCGCGCCCTGCTGGAACTGGATCTGGTTTTCGATCGTTTCTGGGAGCGCCATGAAGACGATCTCGACGCGCAAGGCGAGGCGGCGCTGGAACGCCTGCTGGAACTGCAAGACCACGACTTGTGGGCATTGGTGAGCGGCAGGGACAGCACCGAAGATCCACAACTGAAGCAAATGATCGAGCGGCTGCGGGAAGTTTCACCCGCCGCCAATTTTGAGTGACAGAAGCATTTCAACGGACCTGAAAGAGGATCTGATTATGAGCACGAATCGCACAGCAAGCCTGACCATAGACGGCAAGACCGTGGAGTTCCCGGTGATGACAGGAGTTCACGGCAACGACGTCATCGACATTCGCACCCTGGGAGCCAAGACCGGATTGTTCACCTACGATTCCGGCTTTCTTTCGACGGCAAGCTGCCAGTCGAAGGTGACGTTCATCGACGGCGACAAGGGTGAGTTGCTGTACCGCGGCTATCCGATCGAGCAACTGGCGGAAAACTGCAACTTTCTCGAAGTTGCCTATCTGCTGAAAAATAGCGAACTGCCGAATACAAAGCAGAAAACGGACTTCGAGAACACCATCAAAAAACATACGATGGTGCACGAGCAACTGGTCAAGTTTTTCCAGGGCTTCCGTCGTGACGCCCACCCGATGGCCGTGATGGTCGGCGTTGTCGGCGCCCTGTCGGCCTTCTATCACGACGTTACCGATTTCGCCGATCCGGCTGACCGCGCCGTTTCCTTCAACCGGCTGGTGGCCAAGCTGCCGACCATCGTCGCCATGGCTTACAAGTACAACATCGGCCAGCCTTTCATGTATCCGCGCAACGACCTCGACTACACCGCCAACTTCATGCACATGATGTTCGGCACGCCCTGCGAGGAATACAAGCCGAATCCGGTGCTGACCCGTGCGCTGGACATCATTTTTACGCTGCACGCCGACCACGAGCAGAATGCCTCGACCTCGACCGTGCGCCTGGCCGGGTCAAGCGGTGCCAATCCCTTCGCCTGCATTTCGGCCGGCATTGCCTGCCTCTGGGGTCCCGCTCACGGCGGCGCGAACGAGGCCTGTCTGCAGATGCTGGAGGAGATTGGCGACGTATCCCGCGTCGGCGAGTACATCAAGCGTGCCAAGGACAAGAACGACAGCTTCAAGCTGATGGGCTTCGGCCACCGCGTGTACAAGAACTTCGATCCGCGCGCCAAGCTGATGGGCAAGGTCTGCGCCGATGTCCTCGCCGAACTGGGTCTGGAGAACGACCGCCTGTTCAAGCTGGCCAAGGAACTGGAAAAGATCGCTCTCGAAGATCCCTATTTCGTAGAGAAGAAGCTCTATCCGAACGTGGACTTCTATTCCGGTATCGTGCAGCGTGCGCTTGGCATCCCGACCTCGATGTTCACCTGCATCTTCGCCCTGGCCCGCACCGTGGGCTGGATGGTGCAGTGGGAAGAGATGATCACCGATCCCGAGTACAAGATCGGTCGTCCGCGTCAGCTCTACATCGGTGCCGCACGCCGCGACGTCACGCCGTTGAGCCAGCGCTGAGGCATAAGGAGGGGCGGACCACGCCCCCTTTTTTTTGCTCTACCCCATTCAGAAGCAGGTGATGCAATGATGAAGCAGATGCTGTCCAACTCGTATCTGTTCGGCACCAATACGCCTTACATCGAGGAACTCTACGACGCCTATCTCGTCAATCCGGCCTCGGTCGAGCCGGCATGGCGCGACTATTTCGACAAGCTCGGCACCTTGCCGGGTGCCGGCAACTACACGGGGCCCGATGTGGCCCACTATCCGGTGATCACTTCCTTTGCCCAGCGGGCGAAGGAAGGCACCCTGCAGGCCTCGTCCCGCGCCGCCGCTTCCGATGGCAAGCAGGTCAAGGTGCTGCAGATGATCAATGCCTACCGCTTCCTGGGCAACCGCTGGGCGCAGCTCGATCCGCTGAAGCGCAGCGAGCGGCCCGCGATTCCCGAACTCGAGCCTTCCCATTACGGTTTCACCGAGGCTGATCTGGGCCAGGTGTTCCATACCGGTTCCTTCGCTGCCGTACCCGATACCGCCACCCTGCGGGAGATTCTCGAGGCGTGTCGGCAGACCTTTTGCGGCACCATCGGGGCCGAGTTCATGTATCTCTCGGATGTCGGCCAGAAGCGCTGGCTGCAAGGCAAACTGGAACCGCTGCGTTCGACGCCGGCCTACAGCGCCGAGGACAAGAAGCGCTTCCTGGTGCAACTGACCCATGCCGAGACACTTGAGCGCTACTTGCACACCAGGTACGTCGGCCAGAAGCGTTTCTCGCTCGAAGGCGGCGAAGCCCTGATCGTCGCCATGGACCAGTTGATCCGCACCGCCGGCATGGTCGGCGTCCAGGAAATGGTCATCGGCATGGCCCATCGCGGCCGCCTCAACGTGCTGGTCAACACTTTGGGCAAGCAGCCCTCGATGCTGTTCGACGAGTTCGAAGGCAAGAAGAAGTCGGCGCTTTCGGCCGGCGACGTCAAGTACCACATGGGTTATTCGTCCGACGTCGGTACGCCGGGTGGTCCGGTGCATCTGACGCTGGCCTTCAACCCGTCGCATCTCGAAATCGTCAATCCCGTGGTTGTCGGGTCGGTCTATGCGCGCCAGGTGCGCCGCGGCGCCGAAGGCAAAGTTCAGGCACTGCCGGTGCTGATCCATGGCGATGCCGCGGTGGCCGGCCAGGGCGTGAACCAGGAGATGCTCAACTTCTCCAATACGCGCGGCTATGGCACAGGCGGCACGGTGCACATCGTGGTGAACAACCAGATCGGCTTCACCACGTCCGACTTGCGCGATTACCGTTCCTCGC
This sequence comes from Sulfuritalea sp., assembly GCA_034376265.1. GTDB lineage: Bacteria > Pseudomonadota > Gammaproteobacteria > Burkholderiales > Rhodocyclaceae > Sulfuritalea. Next base: position 8,791 of record JAXMJU010000400.1, on the reverse strand, counting down.
TGTATTGCACCGACATCTTCAAGATGATCGAAGCGCCGATATTCCACGTCAATGGCGACGATCCCGAGGCCGTGGCGCTGGTGACCCAGATCGCCATGGAGTATCGCCAGGAATTCAAGAAGGACGTGGTGATCGACATCGTCTGCTTCCGCAAGCTCGGCCACAACGAACAGGACGAGCCGATGGTGACGCAGCCCTTGATGTACAAGAAGATCGCCCAGCATCAAGGTACGCGCAAGCTGTATGCTGAAAAACTGGCGGCGCAAGGCGTGATCGGCCAGGGCGATGCCGAGCAGATGATCAAGGATTACCGCGCCGCGCTGGACGAAGGGCGGCACCTGATCGACCCGGTGATCAGCGACTACCAGAGCAAGTTCTCGATCGACTGGACGCCGTACATCGACGTGCCCTATTCGGAAAAATGCGACACCACCGTGTCGATGAGCGAGATGCAGCGCCTGGCGACGCGTCTGACCGAAATCCCGCAGAATTTCACGCTGCATTCGCGCGTGCAGAAGATCATCGACGACCGCCGTCTGATGGGCGAAGGCAAGCTGCCCGTCGACTGGGGCATGGGGGAAAACCTGGCCTATGCCTCGCTGGTCGCCGCCGGCTACAACATCCGGGTTTCGGGCGAGGATGTCGGGCGCGGCACCTTCTTCCACCGCCATGCCGCGCTGCATGACCAGAACCGCGAGAAGTGGGACGAAGGCACCTACTGGCCGCTGCAGAACATCCAGGAAAACCAGGGGTGCTTCATGTGCTTCGACTCGGTGTTGTCCGAGGAAGCGGTACTGGCCTTCGAATACGGTTTCGCTACGGCGGCACCGAACGAGATGGTGATCTGGGAAGCGCAGTTCGGTGATTTCGCCAACGGCGCCCAGGTGGTCATCGACCAGTTCCTGTCGTCCGGCGAAGCCAAGTGGGGCCGCGGCTGCGGTCTGGTGATGCTGTTGCCGCACGGTTACGAAGGCCAGGGGCCGGAGCATTCCTCGGCGCGTCTCGAACGCTACATGCAGCTTTCCGCCGATTTCAACTGGGAAGTCTGCGTGCCCACAAATGCTGCGCAGGTCTATCACATGCTGCGCCGGCAGATGCTCAGGAAGCAGCGCAAGCCGCTCATCGTCATGACGCCGAAGTCGCTGCTGCGCCACAAGGATGCCACGAGTTCACTTGAAGAACTGGCCAACGGCACCTTCCAGACCATCATCGGCGAGACCGACAAGGTCGAGGCGAAGAAGGTGACGCGCATGGTCACCTGCGCCGGCAAGATCTATTTCGACCTGCTAGCCGCGCGGCGCGAAAAGAAGATCGACAACGTCGTATTGGTTCGCGTCGAGCAACTCTATCCCTTCGACGACCGCCGGCTGCACGAAGAGATGCTGAAGTATCCCAACCTCAAGGAACTGATCTGGTGCCAGGAAGAGCCGATGAACCAGGGCGCCTGGTACGCCAAGCATCATCGCCTGGAGCGGCTGATCAAGAAGGGCCAGATCCTTGACGCTGTGGCGCGTCCTTCATCGCCATCCCCGGCCGTCGGCTACGCCGCAAAGCACGTCCAGCAGCAGAAGGAAGTCGTCAACGCCGCCCTGGGCATCAAGGAATAACGGAGAAATCATGATCATCGAAGTCAAAGTACCTCAGTTGTCCGAATCGGTGGCCGAAGCCACCCTGTCGGCCTGGCATGTCAAGGAAGGCGATGCCGTTACCCGCGATCAAAACCTGATCGATATCGAAACCGACAAGGTGGTTCTGGAACTGCCGGCACCGGACAGCGGCGTGATCGTCAAGATCATCAAGGGCAACGGTGAGACCGTGGTTGCCGGCGAAGTCATTGCGCAACTGGACACCGAGGCCAAAGGCGCCGTGGCGGCTCCTGCCGCCGCCAAGCCGGCCGCAGCCGCTGCACCGGCCCCGACCGCGGCCGCGACGGCGATGCCGGCGGCGCGCAAGATCATGGATGAAAAGAGCATTGCGGCCGCCGATGTGCAGGGCAGTGGCCGCGGTGGCCGCATTCTCAAGGAAGACGTCAGCGGTGCTGCCCGACCGGCCGCCGTGGCGCCGGCGGCCGCCGTGTCGCCAGCGCCAACTCTTGCGGCCAAGCCGGCGCTGCCGCAGCCCAACGTCGTCAATGCCGATGCCATCATTGCCGATCGCCCCGAGCAGCGCGTGCCGATGTCGCGCCTGCGTGCCCGCGTCGCCGAGCGCCTGGTGCAGTCGCAATCCACCAATGCGATCCTGACCACCTTCAACGAGGTCAACATGGCCCCGGTGATGGAAATGCGCAAGAAGTACCAGGACAAATTCGAGAAGGAGCACGGCGTCAAGCTCGGCTTCATGTCCTTCTTCGTCAAGGCCGCGGTTGCCGCGTTGAAGAAGTACCCGGTGATCAACGCCTCGGTGGACGGCAACGACATCGTCTATCACGGCTATTTCGACATCGGCATCGCGGTCGGCAGTCCGCGCGGTCTGGTGGTGCCGATCCTGCGCGACGCCGACCAGATGAGCCTGGCCCAGATCGAGAAGAAGATCGCCGAATTCGGCGCCAAGGCCAAGGACGGCAAGCTCTCCCTGGAAGACTTGAGCGGCGGCACCTTCTCGATATCCAACGGCGGCGTGTTCGGTTCGATGCTGTCGACGCCGATCATCAATCCGCCGCAGTCAGCCATCCTCGGCGTGCATGCGACAAAGGACAGAGCCGTGGTCGAAAACGGCCAGATCGTGATTCGGCCGATCAACTACCTCGCGATGTCCTACGACCACCGCATCATCGACGGCCGCGAAGCGGTGCTGGGCCTCGTCACCATGAAGGAAGCGCTGGAAGATCCGGCCCGCCTCCTGCTCGACGTTTAAGGGAACCACGCCATGCCAAACAAGAAATTCGACGTGGTGGTGATCGGCGGCGGTCCCGGCGGTTATGTGGCGGCGATACGCGCCGCGCAGCTCGGTCTGGCCACGGCCTGCATCGAATCCGAGGCTTATGCCGACCCGAAGGGCGAGGTGCGGCTGGGCGGCACCTGTCTCAATGTCGGCTGCATTCCCTCCAAGGCGCTGCTGCAGTCCTCGGAACTTTTTGAACAGGCCAACCATTCCTTCGTCATGCACGGAATCTCCGCCAGCGGCGTCAAGATGGACGTGGCGACCATGATGAAGCGCAAGGACAACATCGTCGGTCAGCTCACCGGTGGCATCAAGGGCCTGTTCAAGAAGAACAAGGTCACCCTGCTGCCCGGCCACGGCAAGTTCATCAATCGCGAGGAAGAGCGCTGGCGCATCGACGTCAACGGCGAGATCGTCGAAGCCACGCATGTCGTCGTCGCCACCGGCTCGAAGGCGCGGCATCTGCCCGGAATTCCGGTCGATAACAAGCTGATCTGCGACAACGTCGGCGCCCTGGCCTTCGATTCGACCCCCAAGCGCCTCGGCGTGATCGGTGCCGGCGTGATCGGGCTGGAACTCGGTTCGGTCTGGAAGCGCCTGGGTTCGGAGGTGACGATCCTCGAAGCACTGCCGGATTTCCTCGGTTCCGCCGACCAGGCCGTGGCCAAGGAAGCCTGGAAGGTTTTCACGCAGAAGCAGGGCCTCGACATCCAGCTCGGCGTCAAGATCACCAAGGTCGAAAGCGGAAAGAAAGGCATCAGTGTCGAGTATGAACTCGGGGACGAAACCCGTACCCTGCAGTGCGACCGTCTGATTGTTTCCGTCGGCCGGGTACCGCACACGGAGGGTCTCGGCGGCGAGAATGTCGGCCTGGCGATCAACCCGCGCGGTTACATCACGGTGGACAAGAACTGCCGCACCAACCTGCCCAATGTCTGGGCTGTCGGTGACGTCGTACCCGGACCGATGCTGGCGCACAAGAGCATGGAAGAGGGCGTCATGGTGGCGGAATGCATCGCCGGGCAGAAGGGCCATGTCAACCTGGATACCGTGCCCTGGGTCATCTACACGCACCCGGAAATCGCCTGGGTCGGCAAGACCGAACAGCAGTTGAAAAATGAAGGCGTCGAATACCGCATCGGCCAGATCCCCTTTGCCGCCAACGGCCGCGCGCTGGGGCAGGGCGACACCACCGGTTTCGTCAAGATGATCGCCTGCGCCAAGACCGACCGCATTCTCGGTGTCCATGTGATCGGCAACAATGCATCCGAGCTGATCGCCGAGGCCGTGGTGGCGATGGAGTTCAATGCTGCATCGGAAGATATCGCACGCATCTGTCACGCTCATCCGACCTTGTCGGAGGCCATGCACGAAGCGTCGCTGGCGGTCGACAAGCGCGCGCTACACTTCTGAACCTGTTGCCTGTCCTATCAGGGCGGCCGGGTCAGCCCGGTCGCCCTTGTCATTGATGCCCCACAAAATCCTCAAGGTTCCCAAAGATGGCATGATCGAAGGCTTCAATGCCGCGCTGGCCGCGCGCGGCATCGAGGCCGATCCGGCACAACTGATTGCGGCCCGGCGCCTGCAGCAGTTCTATGACGGGTTGCTGGCGCTCAAAGCGGCGCGGCGCAGCCGCCTGCGCAAGCTTCTGGTCAATCCCGAACTACCGCGTGGCGTCTGGTTCTGGGGCGGGGTAGGGCGCGGCAAGAGCTTCCTGATGGATTGCTTCTTCGCCGCTGTGCCCTATCAGCGCAAGCGCCGCGTGCATTTCCATGCCTTCATGCGCGAGATTCACGAGTCCCTGCGTACGCATCGCAACCAATCCGATCCGCTGGCGCAAGTCGCGGCGCGCATTGCGCGGGAAACCCGGCTGATGTGCTTCGACGAGTTCCACGTCTCCGACATCGCCGACGCCATGATGCTGGGCCGCCTGATGCAGGCCCTGTTCGACGCCGGCGTGGTGTTCTGCATCACCTCCAACTATCCTCCGGATGGCCTCTATCCGAACGGACTGCAGCGCGAACTATTCCTGCCGACCATCGATCTGTTGCGGCGGCAACTGGATGTGATCGAGATCGATGCCGGCATCGATTATCGTCTGCGGGCGCTGGAGCAGGCCCAGGTATTCATCGCCAACGACGATGCCGCAGCCGAGGCTGTCATCGCGCAGACGTTCAGCAAGATATCGGGCGGTCCCGGGCACGCGCAACCGGTCGACGTGCTGGGCCGGCGATTGCCGGTGGTGCATCGGGCGCCCGGGGTGATCTGGTTCGATTTCGCGACACTGTGCGGCGGTCCGCGCTCACAGAATGACTATCTCTGGCTGGCCAATCGGCACCACACTTTGTTTCTCTCGAAGGTGCCGCGGATGGGGGCCGACATGGCCAGCGAAGCCAGGCGTTTCACCTGGCTGGTCGATGTGCTCTACGACCACCGCGTCAAGCTGATTATCGGCGCCGCCTGCCCGGCCGAAGAGCTGTACACGCAAGGCGTGCAGGCCGGCGAATTCAAGCGCACCGTCAGTCGCCTGATCGAAATGCGCTCCCTCGAATACCTTGCCAGCCCGCATCGGCACGAGGATGCGCTGGACCTCGACGGGGAGGGCGGCAGCACTTGATTCCTTCCCGGTAGACTCGGTTAGAATGAACCGAGTTCGCCGAAGAAGGAGAACCACATGCTGCATCAAGGTGAAAAAGCGCCGGAGTTTTCGCTGCCCGACGCCGATATGGAGTGGTTCGATTTTGGCTCGCTGCGCGGTCGCCAACATGCCGTGCTGTTTTTCTATCCGCGCGACGGAACCCCCTATTGCACCCTGGAGGCCGCTGATTTCTCGGATCACGAAAACGAATTTGCCCGCCTTGACTGTGTCGTCCTCGGCGTCTCGCGTGACGATTGTCTTTCGCACGCGGATTTTCGCGACAAGCACGGCCTGTCGGTGCGGCTCTTGTCGGACGAGGAAGGCGACGTCTGCCGCAAGTTCGGCGTGTCCCAGTTTCGCGAACGGGACGGCCACAAAAAGCTGTGCGTAATACGTTCCACATTCGTCGTCGATAAGGAAGGCATCGTTCGTCACGCCCTCTACGATGTGCATCCGAAAGGGCATGCCGCCGAGGTTTATCAACTTGTTAAAGGCCTCAACGGCAAAGGAAAGCAACATGCTCATCGCTAGGAACACCGTCGTCACTCTCAATTACAGCGTCAAGGACGTCGATGGAACATCCATTGACGAAGGCGCGGCACCGCTGGTCTACCTGCATGGCGGCTATGGCGGGATTTTCGATCGGATCGAGGAAGAACTTCAGGGCAAAGCCGTGGGTGACGCCCTGGAAGTGAAACTGGAACCCGAGGACGCATTCGGTGAATATGACGCCGAGCTGGTCGCCATCGAGTCGCGCCAGCTGTTTCCCGAGAACATCGAAGTCGGCATGCAGTTCGAGCGCGGCAGCGAAGATGGTGAAGATGACGATATGCTGTTCACCATCACCGACATTGCGGACGACAAAGTCGTGGTCGATGGCAATCATCCGCTGGCCGGCATCGCCCTGCTGTTCTCCTGCACCGTGACCGGCGTACGCGCAGCGACAAACGAAGAAGTCACTCATGGTCATGTCCATGGCGAGCACGGGCATCACCACTGAAGCAGCTTGATGCAGCACCGCATATGCGGAGGGGGCCTGGCCCCTTTTCGCTTCCGGCGAAGGCAATGACCCATGCCTGGCTCTGATCCTTCTGCAGTCCTTAACTGGCCCACGATACCCGCCTGCTACAGCTGGCTGTCCCTCGACCGGCGCGGGTGCTGGAAACTGAAGGGGGAGGGCATCAGCCACGCCGGCCTGATTGCTTTCATCAACAGCCATTATGCTGCCGATGATTCCGGCAACTGGATTGTTCGGAACGGGCCTCAGACGGTGTTCGTCGCTCTCGACTACACACCGTTTGTATTGCGACTGGACCTCGATGATCGTTTGACCGCACACACCGGAGCCGCAGCGGGCCTAGCCAGTGCCGCCTATCTGGATGAGGAAGGCAACGTGCTCTTGCAGACCGCCCTGGGTGTCGGGCTGCTCGACGACCGCGATCTTCCGGCATTCATTGCCGCATGCCGGAACGCGACCGGACAAGCCGCCGACGAGGACGCCTTGCTCGAAACCATGAGCGGTTGTTCTGCCGTGGTCTGGCACGGCCTGCCCGTGCAGCCCATCCGGCGCAGCGATGCGGCGGATTTTTTCGGTTTCTGCCCTAAGCCAACCCCCTGACTTTTTAGGTACGGACCTATTCCGGACCGGTGTCACGCAGAGTCAGGCGCAGGTACCGTCGCGGGTGTCGGTCAGGATGGGCCAGAGGCCTTCCCAGGCATTGCCGGAGCACATCTTCTGACATTGCTGGAAGGCGACCGTGACCCGCTCGCCCTGCTCCCAAACGCGTACGATGCAGCGGTCGCGCAGGTGGCTCAGTTCGACGTTCGGCAGGTCCCGCGTCTGGCGAAAATCCTTCAGATCAAAGCTGCAGTTGCCGCGCCGGGGAACATTGATGCTGGCCTCGAAGGACCGAACCCGTGCTTGCTCGATTGCCAGCTTCATCGATCCGCTGTAGCCGGCTTCGTCGCGGAAAATGCAGTCTGCTTTTACGTTCAGCGGTCGCGTCGGAATCGGGCCGGGTTTTTTTGCCTTGGGCACCGCAGGCGCGATAATTACCGGCGGCAACTTCGGTTCAGGCTGCGGCGTTGCCACAGGCGGGACCGGTTCCGGCTTGGCGCATGCGCCGAGGAGCAGGGCCAGCAGGATCGATGCAACACGATGCGGCATGGTGATCTCGGTTTGGGCAAGTGATCGAATGATTCATTCAGACAAAGAGCAGCCCAACAAGTTGCAGCCCGTCAGCAGTTACCACACCTGCGCCGAGGATACGCCACCGAGAAGGCGAGCATGAACTTTCAAGGTAAGATTGCCGGACCGTAAACCGCATCTGATATGTAGTCTGAAATCCGGCGCGAGCCCGCGTCGGCGAATGCTGTTGGCTGGCGTGATGCATGGCTGACTGGACGATAGGCGATGGAATCGACGACCCGGCGACTGCGACGATATGAAGCTGAAACGACTCCTTGCGCGGTCGATGCGGCAGATCCACCTCTGGACTTTTTTTCGCCCTTCGGGCCGCTGATCGCCAGACTCCGACTACCGCAGGAGTTGGTGGATCGCCTCAACGCTTACGCCGATTCCAGGATATTCCCGGACCGGAGCACCGAGTTCCTGCTGCCCGCCGACTTCATTTCGGAAGGGGGTGACGAATCCCTCGTGCATCACACGGCGGCCCTTGTCAGGCGCTATCTGGCGCGGGCAGAAGGCTCCCGGGCCGAGCGCGTGGATTTTGATGTTTTCTGGGTCGTCAGCCAGTACGCCGGAACGCCAAGCCCGGTGCACTTCCATTCAGGGGACGTCGCGGGAGTGCTCTATCTCAAGTTGCCGGTCGTCGATGAGGCAGAGGAGACGAGAACTTATATTTCGGGTCGACAGGCCGGCTACATCAATTTCCTGATCGGCGGAAAGCAGCGCTTGTCGAAATCGCTGATCAGCTTCAAGCCGCAAGTTGGCGATTTCTACGTGTTTCCAGGATGGCTGCTGCACGTGGCCGAACCGTTCCGCGGTCACGGCGAGCGGCGGTCTATGGCGTTCAATGCCGTAGTCGACAGCGACGAATCCTGATTTTCGCAGCGTGACCGCCGTGCCCCGTCCAGCCTACTTGTGCGTCGATCAATTCATGGGCGATGCGGTGAGCGCCCGGGCGCTGCAGAGCGCGCTGGAAATCGGCCTGATCGACCATTGCCTGCGCGATCCGTCCGCCGATTTCCGGTCGGCTGCCGCCGCTTGCGGCATCGATGCCCGCGCCATGCAATTGCTGCTGGGGATGCTGC
>JAXMJU010000399.1:0-17897 GCA_034376265.1 Sulfuritalea sp. | reverse complement strand
CACCGCGGCGGCGCCCTGCGCCACGGCCTGAGCGATGAAGTCGCGGCCATCGGCCTGGGCGCCGGGGAAGGCGACGAAGACGTCGCCCGGTTGCACGCGGCGCGAGTCGGCGGTCAGCCGCGTCGCCGCGACACCTTGTCGTTTGAGCTGTTCGAGTATCGACATGGCCGTATTCACATCTCCTCCCGGACCGGCTCAACGCTGGTCATCAACAGCGGCTTCTGCCGCGCGTCGGGCGCCACACCCAGGGTGCGCAGGCTGCCGGCCATGACCTGGGCGAACACCGGCGCCGCCACTTCGCCGCCGTAATACTTGCCATTCGAGGGTTCGTCGATCATCACGGCGACGATCAGGCGCGGCTCGGAAACCGGCGCGAATCCGACGAAGGCGGCGATGTACTTGTTGGCATAGGCGCCGCCTTCCAGCTTGTGCGCCGTGCCGGTCTTGCCCGCCACGCGGTAGCCGGCGATCTGCGCCCGGGGCGCGGTGCCGCCCGGCAGCACGACCATTTCCAGCATGCTGCGCACCTCGCGCGCGGTCTGCGCCGAGAACACCTGGCGGCCAGCGAGCGGCGGCACGTCGAGGCGCGCCAGCGAAATCGGCACCAGGTCGCCATCGCGGGCAAAGGCCAGGTAGGCTTGCGCCAACTGCATCAGCGTCACCGAAATGCCATGGCCATAGGCCATGGTGGCCTGCTCGATCGGACGCCAGGTCTTGACCGGACGCAGCCGGCCGCCCACCTCGCCGGGAAAGCCGAGCTTCAGCGGCGCGCCGAAGCCGAGTTTGTCGAACATGCCCCACATGTCTTCCGGCTTCATCGCCAGCGCGAGCTTGGCGGCGCCGACGTTCGAGGATTTCTGGATCACCTGGGCCACGGTCAGGGTGCCGTGCATGTGGGCATCGTGGATCGTCGCCGAGCCTATGGTCATTTTCCCCGGCGCGGTCTGGATCGGCGTGTCGAAGCGCACCTTGCCCTGCTCCAGCGCCAGCGCCGCGGTGAAGGGCTTGAGCGTCGACCCGGGCTCGAAGCTATCGGTCAGGGCGCGGTTGCGCAGTTGCGCGCCGACCAACTTGACGCGATTGTTCGGGTTGTAGGTCGGCAGATTCACCAGGGCCAGGATTTCACCGCTTTGGGCATCGAGCACCACCACGCCGCCGGCCTTGGCGCGGTGCTGTTCCAGCGCCTGCTTCAAATAGCTGTAAGCCAGGTACTGCACCTTCGAGTCCAGGGCGAGGACGATGTCCTTGCCTTCCCGCGGCGGACGCTTGCTTTCGACATCCTCCACCACGTTGCCGCGCCGGTCCTTGATCACCCGGCGGCTGCCGGGCTTGCCGGCCAGCTGGCCGTTGAAGGCCAGTTCGATGCCTTCCTGGCCGACATCCTCGACGCCGGTGAAGCCCAGCATGTGCGCCATCACCTCGCCGCCCGGGTAATAGCGGCGGTATTCGTTCTTCTGGTGGATGCCGGGCAGCTTCAGGGCCATCACCCGCTCCGCCAGTTCGGGCGGCAACTGGCGTTTGACATAGGCGAAATCCGCCTCCGAGCCGAGCTTGCGATTCAACTCGCGCACATCCATGCCGAGCAGGGCTGCGAGCTTGCGCGCCTGCGCCGGCGTCAGTTGGGCGTCTTCCGGAATCGCCCAGATCGAACGCACCGGCGTCGATACCGCCAGCACGTCGCCGTGGCGATCGGTGATACGGCCGCGCGTGGCGGAAATGTCGATCACGCGCTCGAAGCGGGCACGCCCCTTGTCGCCCAGAAACTCGTTGTTGAATCCCTGCAGGTAGAGCGCGCGTCCGATCAGCACGCCGAAGGCGCCGAGCAAGACCACCAGCACAAAGCGTTGCCGCCAGGGCGGCAGGCGCTCCGAGAGCAGCGGGCTCTTGCTGAATTTGATCGGTTTCATGGCCACCTTAATTGCCCGGCGCCGCTTCGACGGAAATGATCTGCCCCGGCGCCGGCTGTTTCATGCCCAGCTTTTCGCGGGCAGCCTTCTCGACCCGGACATGGGCCGCCACGGTGCTTTGCTCCAGCTGCAGCTGTCCCCATTCGACATCGAGATCGCGCATACGTTTTTGCACGGCTTCAAGTTCGGTGAATAGCTTGCGCGCGCGATGGTTGGCGCTGACCAGGGAAAGGGCGCAGGCCAGCGCGATCAGGATCAGGAAGAAGTTCAGGCGGACCACCGTCAGACCTTCTGCGCCACGCGCAGCACCGCGCTGCGGCAGCGCGGGTTGGCGGCAATTTCAGCGGCCGAGGGAAAGATCGCCTTGCCCACCAGCTTCAGCACCGGCTGCGGCAGGTCCACCGCGCGTACCGGCACGCCCTTGGGCGGCTGCAAGGGTTGCGCCGCATCGCGCAAGAAGCGTTTGACGATGCGATCCTCCAGTGAATGAAAACAGATCACGGCCAGGCGCCCGCCCGGCGCCAGTCGTGCAACGGCCCTGGGCAGGGCTAGCGACAGCTCCTCAAGCTCCCGATTGACGTGAATCCGTAGAGCCTGAAAGGTCCGCGTCGCCGGATGCTGACCCGGTTCCCGCGTGCGGACGACTTGCGCCACGAGCGTGGCAAGCTCTCCTGTCCTTGAAATACCGTGCTCGCCCCGAGCAGCAACAAGCGCCTTTGCAATCGCATGAGCAAACCGTTCTTCGCCATAGTCTCTGACCACCCTTTCTATTTCCGATTGCGATGCCCGCGCCAAAAACTCGGCGGCGGTCTCCCCCTGCGTCGTATCCATGCGCATGTCCAGCGGCGCATCGAAACGAAAGCTCATGCCCCGTTCGGGCGTGTTCAGCTGCGGCGACGACACCCCAATATCCAGCAGCACGCCATCCACCGGCCCCACGCCGCAGCGGTCCAGTACCGCGTCGAAGTCGCTGAAGGCCGCATGCACCAGAGTGAAGCGGGGATCGACCAGCGCAGCGCCGGCCGCGATCGCCGCCGGGTCGCGATCCAGCGCGATCAGGCGGCCCTCGGCTGCCAGCAATTCGAGGATCGCCCGGCTGTGTCCGCCACGGCCGAAGGTGGCATCGACATAAGTTCCCGCCGGCCGGATCGCCAGCGCTGCGACCGCCTCGGTCAGCAGCACGCTGACATGGATATCGGCACTCACAACGCAAGATTTTCCAAGCCCGGGGGCAAGAGCTTGTCGCCCACGGCGAAGATCGCTTCCTGCTGCGCCTGCCAGCCTGCGGCCGACCAGATTTCAAAATGACGCCCCTGACCCACCAGCCAGATTTCCTTTTCCAGTCCGGCGTATTGGCGCAGCGACGGTGAAATCAGCAGACGCCCGGCGCCATCCAGTTCGACATCCTCGGCAAAACCCACCAGCAGGCGCCGCACCATGGCGGATTCCAGCTGCAGGCTGGACGCCGCCAGAATCTGCGCGCGTATCGGTTCCCAGGCGGGCTGTGGATAGAGCAACAGGCAGCGATGCGGGTGGGCGGTCACCACCAGGCGGCCTTCGCCAGCCGCCGCCAGGGCGTCGCGGTGCCGCGCCGGAACTGCCATCCGGCCCTTGGCATCAAGATTCAGCGCCGCCGCACCTTGGAACATCGGATCTCCTCCAGGGTGGAAAACGAGCCGCCATCCGGCCAAAATTTCCCACTACTTCCCACAAAATCCCACTTTATGACACTTTTTGATGTCGGTCAAGAATCCATCAAGTTTTCCCCAGATGCAACAAGGGTTTAGGCGCGCATTTGAAGAAATTTTCTAAATAAAATATTTAATTAAATCAATATAGATACAAGATTAACCGAATGTGTTTTGTTAGAAGTCATAGCCGGTCTCGATGAGATGCTAGCGCCCATCCGGTGCAGGAGGGGGTGGGCGGGTCTGAAGCCTTGGAGGGAGTTATGACTGCCCGGTCCAGCGGCACGCCGTTTCAGCCTTGCAGCCGGCACCTGTTCGGGCTGCACTGCTCTCGACCTCGGGGAATGAATCCCACGTGCGAATTACGGCGGTTTGAGCCAAGGCATCTCCCCAACGCGGTGCAACTTATAGTCTGTCACCTCAAAGTCATCATTCAGTAAGAATACAAACTTCACGAATATTGGCGATGTCATGGCCCGAACCCCGAGTAATTCTCTTCGTGCAGCGCTCGCGGAAAACATCAAAACATTTCGTAGCGAAAAGGGACTTTCACAAGAGGAACTTGCCTCACTTTGTGGCTTGCATCGCACCTATATCGGCTCTGTCGAGAGACAGGAGCGAAACGTAACGCTCAGTACATTGGAAGTACTTTCAGGTGCCTTGGAGGTCAGCATCCAAGAACTTCTTACCAAGCACAAAAAGTAATTTCATGCAGGAAAAAACGGATTGAGTTCAGGCTACAAGAAGGAATTGCTCGAAGCTCTCGACCGCCTTACGCCAGCTCAGCAACAATGGGTTAAGGCAGCAATTCTTGCATTCGGGATGCCTCGCATATTCTGGCGCGCTCCGAATTCAGACATAGTCACGTAAGCAGTGCTCGAGAATCTTGGTGACCGACTACTCAGCCACCATGCCAATAGCCGACAGTCATTCACGCCAGCGGCGGCGAGCCGGGGCGGGGCGAGCGGGTCAAGGATGCCATTCCGATGAAACGCGGCGGCTATCTGGAGGAAGTTGCCCGCGCGGTGCTGTGGCTACTGTCAGACGATGCCTCGTACACCACCGGCGCCAGCATCGACGTTTCCGGCGGACGCTGAACCGTGGAATGCTGCGCCGCACAGCTGCAAATTGCTTGTCCATCCGCCAATGTATCCCGTATACTGCATTCAGTAGCGGAGTACCGGCATTGACCCGAGCACCCCAGTCAAGGCCCGGAGGTTTGCACACAAGAACAGGGGCGGCACCAAAGGAGGGGGTTCATGACCGGGATCCAGTCCGGGGGAGCGGCAATTGCCGACCTCGGCGCCATCATCAAGTGGCTCGACCGGCGCGGACGGCTGGTTCGCGTGCGTTCCGAGGTCGATCCCGCCTACCAGCTGGCGGCTGTCGCCGCCCGGTTTGAAGGCGGTCCGCGCGCCGTCCTGTTCGAGAAGGTACGCGGCAGCCGCTACCCGGTGTTCACCGGTCTCTACTGGTCGCGCGAGCTGCTCGGCGACCTCTTCGGGCGCGCCGCCGCGACGCTGCCGCAGCATGTTTCGGCCTGCATCCGCGACTGGCAGCAGAAGCCCGTGGCGCCCGTGGTGGTGGCTAAGGGCCCGGTATTGCAGGTGACCGAAGCGGCCGTGGATCTTTCCCGGCTGCCGGTGCCGACCCACGCCGAACTCGACGGCGGCCCGTATTTCGACGCGGGCGTGGTCATCACCAAGGATCCAGAGACCGGGGTGCGCAATACCTCGATCCAGCGCTTCATGGTCGTCGGCAAGGACCGTCTGGCGATCAACATCGATGCCGGACGGCATCTCGAAATCTGCCTGGGCAAGGCCGCCGCGCGCGGCCTGCCACTGCCCTTCACGCTCAACATCGGCGTCGGTCCTGGCCTGCATTTCGCCGCCGCCACACCGGCCGAAGCCGCGCCGCTGGGCAGCGACGAACTGGGCATCGCCAGCCAGTTCCATGGCCGCCCGCTGGAACTGGTGGCGGGAACAACGTCGAAGGTCGAGATGGTGGCCGACGCGATGTTCGCCCTCGAATGCGAAATGGTGCCAGGCGAAGTGCACGACGAAGGGCCTTTCGCCGAAGTCACCGGCTATTACGCCGGCGTCGCGCCGCGGCCTCTGGTGCGCGTGAAGAAAATCCATCGCCGGCGTCAGCCGGTGTTCCAGACCATACTTTCCGGGGCCGAGGTGTTCAACTCGGTCGGGCTGCTGGGCGAGGCGAACGTGCTGGCCTTGCTGCAGAAACAGGTGCCGGGCGTCAAGGACGTCTATTTCTCGCATGGCGGCTGCGGCTTCTATCACGCCGTGGTGCAGCTCGCGCAAAAGCGCGCGGGCTGGGCCAAGCAGGCCCTGATGGCGGCCTTCGCCGCCTTCCCGCCGCTGAAGATGGTGACGGTGGTCGATGATGACGTCGACATCCGCGACCCGGCCGACGTCGAATGGGCCATGGCCACGCGCCTCGATCCGCAGCGCGGCATCATGGTGATCGACAACGTTTTCGGCCACGGCCTCAACCCCGGCTTCCCGGATTACCTGGGCAGCAAGGTCGGCTTCGACGCGACGCGCCCCTTCCCGCACACGCCGCACTACAACCGGGCGAGGCTCAAGGAGACCAGCCTCGATGGACTCGATATCGATATTCCGGCAATGCCTGATGAATAAGCAGATCCGCCGCGCGGCCGGCAGCCCGCGCAACCCATCGTTAGCCAAAGTGAGGTGAGACCATGAAGCGTCGCAAATCGATTTCCGGAATCCTTGTTTCGCTGGCCGCGGGCTGGTTCGGCATCTCCACGCCGATGGCGGCGCATGCCGCCGAGATCAACCTGACCTACGCCTTCTTCGCCCCGGCCAAGACCTTCCCGGCGCGGCAGATGACGCACTGGGCCGAACAGCTTGCCAAGCGCACCAACGGCAAGGTCGACGTCAAGACCTTTCCCGGCGGCACGCTGCTCGGCGCCAAGGATATGTACGACGGCGTGAGCAAGGGCGTGGCCGACATCGGGCTCGGCTCACCCTCCTACGATCCGGGCCGCTTCCCGCTGACTTCGGGCGTGGCGCTGCCGGTGGGCTTCACCACCGCCACCCAGGCCAGCCGCACGCTGTGGGCCCTGACCAAGGAATTCAAGCCCAAGGAATACGCAGGCTTCAAAGTGATCGCCATGTTCACCACCGAGCCGGGCTTCATCCAGACCAAGACCGCAGTGAGGAACGCCGGCGATCTGGCCGGCATGAAGCTGCGCGCCGCCGGCACCGGCGTGCCGGTGCTGAAAGCCCTGGGCGCGGCGCCGATCGGCATGCCGATGCCGGAAGTGCCGCAGTCGGTGCAGACCGGCGTCATCAACGGCACCATGACTTCGCGCGAAGTGCTGCAGGATTTCAAGCTGGCCGAGTCGCTGAAGTTCGTCACCGACTACCCGACCGTGGTGGTGGCCTTCGCCGCGGTGATGGACCAGAAGAAGTGGGACAAGCTGCCGGCCGACGTGAAGAAGGTGATCGAGGAGCTTGCCGAGGAAATGCCGGGCTGGACCGGCAACTACCACGACAACGAGAATGTCGGCGCGGCGATGGCCTGGGCCGCCAAAGAGCACAAGCTGCAGGTGGTCTCGCTTGCCGCCGACGAGCGCGCACGCTGGGACGGCAAGCTGAGGCCGATGGAAGACGAGTGGGTCAAGGAGATGAGCGGCAAGGGCCTGCCCGCCGCCGCGTATCTCAAGCGCATGCACGAATTGCGCGACCAGTTCGCCAAGCGCTGATGACTTCGGCGACCGCGCCAGGGGGTGGCGCCGACGCAGGCGCGGGCGGCATCATCGGCCTGCTCGACCGGGCCAGCGCCCGCTTCAACGGGGGCCTGGCCTGGGCGGCGGCCTTAATCCTGGCGGCGATGATGCTGTTTGCGGTCGCCGACATGGTGATGCGCGGTTTCGGCCACACCGTCGCCGGTTCCTACGAGGTGATCGGCTGGCTTTCGGCGGCGGCGATGGCGCTGGCGCTGGGCACGGTGCAACGCCACAAGGGCCATGTGGCGATGGAACTGGTCGTGATCCGGATGGGCCGGCGCAGTCGTGCCGCCGTCGAGGCGCTGATGGCGCTGATCTCGCTGGCGGTATTTGCCGTGGTCGCCTTCTACGTGATGCGCTACGGCCGCGTGCTGCACGAGACCGGCTCGCTGTCGGAAACCCTGCGCGTCATCGTCTACCCCTGGGTCTATGTCGTCGGCCTGGGCTGCGCCGGCCTGACGTTGGCCCTGCTGGTGGATTGCCTGCGCTCGATCACGACTCTGCTCGCCGCGCTGCGCGGCTGACAGGAAGAAAGGACACATGGATCCCCTGATCGTGGCCGTGATCGGCCTGGTGCTGATGTCGGCGCTGATGCTCTGCGGCATGCCCATCGCATTCACCATGCTGGCCGCCGGCCTGCTGGGCAATGCCTACCTGCTCTCGGTACCCGCCGCCACCCACCTCGCGGCGACCAATGTCTGGGAGCAGTTTTCTTCCTATGGGCTCTCGGTGATTCCGCTGTTCGTGCTGATGGGCCAGTTCGCCTATCGCGCCGGCACCACCGAGCGGCTTTACGACGCCGCCTACAAGTGGGTCGGGCGCATGCCCGGCGGCCTGGCGGCGACCACGGTGGCCGCCAGCGCCGGCTTCTCGGCGATCTGCGGCTCGAATTCGGCGACCACCGCGACCATGGGCACCATCGCCATGCCCGAGATGCGCCGCTACGGCTACGATCCGGCGCTGAGTTCCGGCGCCATCGCCGTCGGCGGCACGCTCGGCGTGGTGATTCCGCCCAGCGTGGTGCTGATCGTGATCGCGGTGCAGACCGAGCAGTCGCTGCTGCGGCTGTTCCTCGCGGCAGTGATTCCCGGCCTGATCCTCACCGCGCTGTTCCTGCTCACCATCGTCGGCATGTGCCTGCGCAATCCGCAGCTGGGGCCGCTGGGGCCGCAGACTTCGTGGCGCGAAAAGCTGGTCGCCCTGACGGGTGTTTTCGAGGCGCTGCTGCTGTTCAGCCTGGTGATCGGCGGGCTGTACCTGGGCTGGTTCACGCCGACCGAGGCCGGCGCCGCGGGGGCCTTCGGCGCGCTGGCGATCGGCGTGATACGGCGCAGCCTGGATTTCAAGGGCATCGTCCAGTCCATCGTCGAGAGCGTGCGCATCTCGGCCATGGTGGTGCTGCTGATCACCGGGGCGGTGCTGTTCGGCCGCTTTCTGACGGTGTCGCGGCTGCCCTTCGAACTCGCCGACTGGGCTGCGGCCCTGCCCGTGGCGCCCTTTGTCATCCTGCTGGTGGTGCTGGGCATCTACATCGTCGGCGGCATGCTGATGGATGCGCTGGGCTTCCTGGTCGTGACGATTCCGATTTTCTTCCCGCTCGGCGTCGCGCTGGGTTACGACCCGGTCTGGTACACGGTGATCCTGACCCTCGTCACCACCATGGGCGCGGTGACGCCGCCGGTCGGGGTCAATGTCTTCATCGTGCATGGCCTGGCGCCCGAGATACCGATCCACACCATATTTCGCGGCGTCGCCTACTTCCTGATTTCCTTCGTGCTGTGCATTCTGCTGATGTGGATCTTCCCCGCCATGGTGCTCTACCTGCCGAAGGCCATGCTCGGATGAGATCGATGAAAGTTGGCGCTGGCGACACGGCGATTTTTTGCTTCGGTCTGGAGGACGCATGCGCATAGCGGTACTGGGCGGCGGCAACGGTTCGTATGCGGCGGCGGCCGATCTTTCTTCGCTCGGCCACGAGGTGCGCTTCTGGCGCCGCGACGCGGCGGCATTCGGCGATCTGCTGGCGACGCGCCGGCTGGCGATCAAGGACGCGGCCGGGCGGCGCGAAGTGGAACTTGCCGGCGTCACCGACGATATCGGCGCGGCGGTGCGCGGCGCCGAGCTGATCGTCATACCGACCCCGGCCTTCGCCCAGGAGGACATCGCGCTGGCGCTGGCGCCGCATCTGGTCGACGGCCAGGTACTGTTCCTGCCGCCGGGCAGTTTCGGCAGCTACGTCATGCTGCGCAGCCTGCGGCGCGCCGGAAGCACGGCGGACATCTCGATCGCCGAAACCGGGACGCTGCCCTGGCTCGCGCGCAAGCACGGTCCGGCCGAGGTCGCCATCACCATCCGCGCCACGCGTCTGCCGACCGGGGTCTTCCCCACGTGCAATGCGCCGCATGCCTTCGCCATCCTGCGCGCCGCCTTCCCGTCCGTGGAACTGATCGAGGACGTTCTGGCGGCGGCCCTGATGAACGCCGGGCCGATCATTCATCCGCCACTGATCCTGATGAACGCCGGCCCGCTCGAGCACTTCGAGACATGGGACATCCACAACGAAGGCACCCAGCCCGCGATCCGCCGCGTCACCGACGCGCTCGATGCCGAACGCATCGCCGTCAGGCTCGGCCTGGGCTACAGCGGCGAGCACTTTCCGCTCAGCGACCATTACAACAACGACCGCTGGATGTACGGCGACGCGCATAAGAGACTGGTCGATAGCGGCGATTGGCGCGAGCACATCGTGTTGACCGAGCATCGCTACATGACCGAAGACGTCCATTACGGTCTGGCCTTCCTGGTTTCCGTCGCCGACTGGGCGGGCGTGCCGGCGCCGCTGGCGACCGGCCTGCTGGCACTGGCCTCGGCCGTTTGCGCCAAGGATCTGCGCCGCGGCAGCCGCACGCTGGAGGCGCTCGGTCTGGCGCGGCTGTCGCGTGCCGAGATGCGGGTGCTGCTGGCGCGCGGCGAGTTGCCGTGAAGCCGCCGGCGGTCGCGGCGCTCGGCGCCGGACGCATGGGACGCGGCATTGCGCTGGCCTTCGCCGGCGCCGGGCAGGAAGTGCTGCTGATCGACGCCAAAGAGCGCAGCCGGGGCGACTTCGAGCAACTGCGCGATGCGGCCCGGCGCGATATCGAACAGCAACTGGCGGCGCTGGCCGAACTCGGCCTGCTGCCGGGAACGGCGATAGCGGCCGTCATGGCGCGCATCGAGATCTGCGCTCGGCAAGCCGCCGGGCAGTACTTGCCGCGGGTGGAGTTGTTGTTCGAAGGCGTGCCCGAGGTCATGGAAGCCAAGGCCGCAGCCCTGACCTTCGCCTGCACCGCGCTGGGCGACGATGCGATCGTCGCCTCGACCTCGTCCACCTTCCTGTCGACCGCGCTGGCGGCGATGGTGACTTGCCCGGCGCGCTTCCTCAACGCGCACTGGCTCAATCCGGCGCACCTGATTCCGCTGGTCGAACTGTCCCCGCATCCCGGCACCGACCCGGTGGTGACGCAGCGTCTGCAGGCCCTGCTGGCGCAGATCGGCAAGACCACCGTGCTCTGCGGGCCTTCACCCGGCTACATCGTGCCGCGCCTGCAGGTGGTGCTGATGAACGAGGCGGCGCGCATGATCGAGGAAGGCGTGGCCACGGCGGCAGACATCGATCGCGCCACGCGCTACGGATTCGGCATACGCTACGCGGCGATGGGCGTGGTCGAATTCATCGACGTCGGCGGCAATGACATCCTTTATTACGCCAGCCGCTATCTCAGCGCGGCACTGAACGATCCGCGCTACGCCAGCCCCGAAATCGTCGCCCGGCTCATGAACTCGGGACAGAACGGGCTGCGCGACGGCAAGGGCTTCCACGACTGGAGCGGCGTCGACATCGACGCCTACCGCCGGCAGAGCACCGCACGGCTGGTGGACCTGCTGCGCATTGCGGATCGACTGCCGCTGATAGCGGATTGACCCAAAAATCTCAGTTCTATCCGCAGATGACGCAGATTACGCAGAGAGAACAGTGGCCGGTGCCCACGGTTCACGCGGCAGGTGGTACGGCGCGACCAAGCAAGGCTCCGATCCATCTGCGTTAATCGGCGAAATCTGCGGATCAAATGCTTTTTGCAGGATTGAGGCTGCGGGCGACGCCGCAGCCCGGTAGCGTGCAGCTCAGTTGCGTTCCTCAGTTGCGTTCATAAGTGACGAAGGCGTAGTCGAAGCCTTCGTCGCCGCGCTGCGCCTGGCGCGCGACTTCGTGCCAGAGGCCGGGGTCGATGGTCGGGAACCAGGTGTCGCCCCCGAAGCTCGCGTCGATCTCGGTCAGTTGCAGGCGGTCCGCCAGCGGCAGCGCCGCGGCGTAGAGTTGCGCGCCACCGATGAGGAAGGCTTCGCCGTCGCCCTCACCCTCGCCGGCGGCGGCGAGCGCGGCCGGCAGCGACAGGGCGACCACTGCGCCCTCGGCGCGGTAGCCGGCGTCGCGGCTGACGACGATGTTGCGCCGTCCCGGCAGCGGCCGAAACTTCGCCGGCAGCGATTCCCAGGTCTTGCGCCCCATGATCACCGCCTGGCCCAGGGTCAGTTCCTTGAAATGCCTGAGGTCCGCCGGCAGGTGCCAGGGCAGGCGATTGTCGATGCCGATCACGCCATTTCTGGCGACGGCGGCGACCAGCGTGAGCAGCGGCTTGGTCACGGTGTATTTGTCAGTCGCTGGTACAGCTCGACATAGTGCCGCGCCGCTTCCTGCCAGCCCGACTTGCGCGCCATGCCGTGCTGCTGCAGACGACGCCAGAGGACGGGGTCTGTCCAGGCCGCGGTGGCCCGCCGCAGGGCCTGCAACAGGGCAGCGGCGGTGGCCGGGCCGAAGACGAAACCGTTGCCGTGCTTCGGGTCGGCGGCATCGACCACGGTGTCGGCCAGGCCGCCGGTGGCGCGCACCACCGGCGGCGTGCCGTAGCGCAGGCTGTACATCTGGTTGAGGCCGCAGGGCTCGAAGCGCGAGGGCATGACGAATATGTCGGCGCCGGCTTCGATGCGATGCGCCAGCGCCTCGTCGAAGCCTATCGTCACCGCGCACTGGCCGCGATGCTTGCGCGCCAGCGCCACCCACTCGTGCTCCAGCGCCGGCGTGCCGCTGCCGAGCACGACCAGTTGCGCCGGCAGCTGGAAGGCTTGCGGCGCCACGTCGAGCAGCAGGTCGAGGCCCTTCTGCTCGGTCAGGCGGCTGACCACCGCCAGCAGTGGCAGGTCGGCGCGCGGTTCGAGGCCGAGCTCGGCTTGCAGCGCCGACTTGTTGGCCGCCTTGAGCTCCAGGCGGCGCGCGCCGTAGTTCTGCGCAAGGTAAGGATCGGTGGCCGGGTTCCATGCCTTGCCGTCGATGCCGTTGAGGATGCCCGACAGCTTCCCGGCGTGCACCCGCAGCAGGCCGGCCATGCCCATGCCTTCCTCGTCGGTCTGGATTTCCCGGGCGTAACTGGGGCTCACCGTGTTGATGGCATCGGCATGCTGCAGGCCGGCCTTGAGGAAGGACAGGTAGCCGTAGTACTCGATGCCTTCGATGTGCCAGGCCGCGTCCGGCAGGCCGAGCTCGAACAGCGCGGCGTAGTCGAACAGGCCCTGGAAGGCCAGGTTGTGCAGGGTGAACAGGCATTTCGCCCGGCGCCCCGGCAGGTAGTGCAGGTAGGCGGCGGCGAGTCCGGTCTGCCAGTCGTGGCAATGCACGATGTCGGGCTGCCAGTCCAGGGTGCTGGATTCCGAGCCGAGCCAGGCGGCGACGCGCGACAGCAGCCCGAAGCGCAGATGATTGTCGAGCCAGTCGCTGCCCTCGGGTCCGAGATAGGGGCTACCCGGACGATCGAAATAGTGCGGGTAGTCGAGCAGCAGCAGCGGCGTGCCGTCCGGCGCGACGGTTTGCTTCAGCGCCGGCGTCGGCAGCAGGCCGCCCAGCGGCTGCGGCCGGG
Source organism: Sulfuritalea sp. (assembly GCA_034376265.1). Classification (GTDB taxonomy): domain Bacteria; phylum Pseudomonadota; class Gammaproteobacteria; order Burkholderiales; family Rhodocyclaceae; genus Sulfuritalea. The sequence continues at coordinate 4,582 of JAXMJU010000399.1, read as the reverse complement.
CGATCTCCACGGCGTCGGGAAAGCTTTTCGACAGGGCCGGATAGGCCGGCACCAGCACGCGAACGTCATGGCCGAGGGCGCGCAGTGCCGCCGGCAGGGCGCCGGCGACATCGCCGAGGCCGCCGGTCTTGACCCAGGGCGCGAGCTCCGATGCCGCAAAAAGGATCTTCATCCTGCAAAAAGCATTTGATCCGCAGATTTCGCCGATTCACGCAGATGAATCAGGGCGATACCCGGATAAGTCGCACCACCTGTCGGGTGACCCATGGGCGGCTGCCGCTCAGTTGTTTTCTCTGCGAAATCTGCGTCATCTGCGGATTGAACTGAGGTTTCTTGGGTCATGACTTGCAGGCCGCCACCAGTCCCGCGGTGGAACTGTCGAGCTGATCGGCGGACGCGGTGCCGAGGATCACCGGCAGCAGGCGGCTGGCGAGCTGTTTGCCGTATTCCACGCCCCACTGGTCGAAGGGATTGATGTCCCAGATCACGCTCTGGACGAAGACCTTGTGTTCGTACAGGGCCAGCAGGGCGCCGAGGTTGAAGGGGTCCAGGCGCGGCAGCAGCAGCGTGGTCGAGGGCTGGTTGCCGGGGAAGCTGCGGTAGGGAGCGAGGAAGGCCACCTGGTCGGCGCTCATGCCGCCCGCGGTGAGCGCGGCCGTGGTTTCGGCCAGGGTCTTGCCGCGCATCAGGGCCTCGCTCTGGGCGAAACAGTTGGCCAGCAGTTTTTCGTGGTGCCCCGGCAGGTCGAAGTCCGGCTGGCGGCAGGCGATGAATTCACAGGGCACCTGTCGTCCGCCCTGGTGGATCAACTGGTAGAAGGCATGCTGGCCGTTGGTGCCGGCCTCGCCCCAGAGCACCGGCGCCGTGGCGCAGTCCAGCGCCTGACCCTGGCGGTCGACCTGCTTGCCGTTGGATTCCATTTCGAGTTGCTGCAGGTAGCGCGGCAACAAGCCCAGGGACTGGCTGTAGGGCAGCACGGCGCGGTTGTCGGCACCGAGAAAATTGCTGTTCCAGATTTCCAGCAGCGCCAGCAGGCCCGGCAGATTCTGCGCCGGCGGCGCCGCGAAGAAGTGCTCGTCCATGGCGTGCGCGCCGGCCAGCAACTGGCGGAAATTGTCGAAGCCGACCGCCAGCACCAGCGGCAGGCCGATCGTCGACCATAGCGAATAGCGGCCGCCGACCCAGTCCCAGAAGGCGAAGGCGTTGTCCGGCTCGATGCCGAAACGCGCGACTTCGGCGAGGTTGGTGGACACCGCGACGAAATGCCGGGCCACGGCCGCTTCGCCCAGCGCATGAACCAGCCAGTGACGCGCCGAGGCGGCGTTCTGCATGGTTTCCTGTGTAGTGAAAGTCTTGCTGGCGATGACGAACAGGGTGGTGCGCGGCTGCACCGTGGCGAGCACGGTGGCCAGGTCGGCGCCGTCGAGGTTGGCCACGTAATGCACCCGCATTTCCGGGTGGCGAAAGGCGGCCAGGGCCTGGGTGGCCATGCGCGGGCCGAGATCGGAGCCGCCGATGCCGATATTGACGACGTCGCTAATCGGTTCGCCGGTGGCGCCGCGCCAGTGGCGGCCGTGGATCTCGCCGGCAAAGCGGCGCATCTTGTCCAGTTCGGCATGCACGGCGGGCATCACGTCCTGCCCGGCGTGCATGATCGGCCCGGCCGGATGGCGCAGCGCGATGTGCAGCGCGGCGCGGCCTTCGGTATGGTTGATCGCCTCGCCGGCCCGCATGCGCGCGATCCAGCCCGGCACGTCGGCGGATTGCCAGAGGGCCTGCAGTCCTTCCATGGTTTCCGTCGTGACGCGCTGTTTCGAGTAATCCAGCAGCCAGCCGTTCCACGATACGGAGAAGCGGCTGAAGCGCTGGCCGTCGGCGGCGAACAGGTCGCGCAGATGCGTGCCGCGGGCGCGCCCAGCAGCGTCGGACAGGGCCTTCCAGGCGGCGCCCAGGGCGGGTTTCATGAGCGGAGTCCTAAAGCCAGAGCATCATGCCCATCTCGAAGGGATGGGTCAGCAGGGGATGGGTGGGGAACGCACGGATGCGGTATTCCATCTTGCCGCATTGGTCGGGCGTCAGGTCACGGGCAAAGAGATGCTCGCCATGCTCCAGGGCCTGCTCATGGAGCAACGGGTAGCGCCGGGCGCGGTCGGTGGTGGGTTCGCCGGGACGGGTGAACACCATTTCCACCGTCAGGTCGTCCGGGCTCAGGCCGCCGAGGTGGACGGCCACCTCGAAGCGCATGGATTTGCCGTAGCGGATGCGGCCGACGGAGTGGTCGATGCGGCGCAGGCGAATGCCGGGCCAGGCCGCGTGGACCCGTGCCTTCCAGCTGGCGACCTGGCGCGCCCCGGCAAAATCGTCGGCGGCATACTTGCGCCACTGCTCGGCGGCCGGCGCATAGAACTTTCCGGCGTACTCGGTCAGCATGCGCTGCATGTTGAAGCGCGGCATGATCGAGGCGATCGAGGCCTTGGCCATCGCCACCCATTCCGGCGAATAGCCGAGCGAGGTGTTGCGGTAGTACATTGGAATGACGCTGTCCTGGAGCAGCTCGTACAGCGTGCGCGCCTCGTCGGCGTCGCGTTCGGCCGGATCGAGCCCCTCGGCGGCCGGCTTGATCGCCCAGCCGTTCTTGCCGTCGTAGCCCTCGCCCCACCAGCCGTCGAGCACCGACAGGTTGATGGCGCCGTTGATGGCGGCCTTCATGCCGGAAGTCCCGGAGGCCTCCAGCGGATAGATCGGATTGTTGAGCCAGACATCGACGCCGGCCACCATGCGCCGGGCCAGGTGCAGGTCGTAGCCTTCGACCAGCAGGATGCGGCCTTCGAACTCGCGCTGATGCGAGAGCTTGGCGATCTGGCGGATCAACTGCCGCCCGGGTTCGTCGGCCGGGTGCGCCTTGCCGGCAAAGATGAACAGCACCGGCCGCTGCGTATCCGAGAGTATTTCGCGCAACCAGCCCAGATCGTTGAACAGCAGCGCGGCACGCTTGTAGGTGGCAAAGCGCCGGGCGAAGCCGATGGTCAGCACGGTCGGGTTGGCCGGGTCGGCGCAGCGCAGCACGCGGTCCAGGTGCGCTTCCGAACCCTGGTTGCGCAGATGTTGCTGGCGCACCCGGTTGCGCACCAGGTGCAACAACTGGGCCTTGAGCGACTGGCGGATGCTCCAGAAGATCTGGTCCGGGATGCGCTGCACGCCGTCCCAGCAGCTGTGGTCGGTGAGGCGGTGCTGCCAGCCGAGACCGAGATGGCGATCGAAGGTTTCGTACCAGTCGGTGGCAAGGAAGGTCGGCACGTGCACCGCATTGGTGACGTAATCCATCGGGTTCTCGGCGGCGGTGACCTGCGGCCACATGTCGCCGCAAATGCGCGCCGAGACGTCGCCATGGATGCGCGAGACGCCGTTGTGAAAGCGCGAGCCGCGCAGGGCCAGCGCCGTCATGTTGAACTCGCCGCCGCCGGCGCCGACGCGGCCCATGCCGAGCAGTCCTTCGCGATCGAGGCCGGTGGTCACGCAGAACTCGCTGAAGTAATGCATGACCATCTCGTCGGCGAAGTGGTCGTGGCCGGCAGGCACCGGGGTGTGCGTGGTGAACACGGTATTGGCCGCCGCGGCCTCCAGAGCGGCAGCGAAAGGCATGTCGCGCGCGACCAGATGGCGAATCCGTTCCAGTACCAGGAAAGCGGCATGGCCTTCGTTGATGTGCCAGACGGTCGGGCTCAGTCCGAGTGCGTCGAGGGCGCGCACGCCACCGACGCCGAGCAGGATTTCCTGTTCGATGCGCGTGCGCCGGTCGCCGCCATAGAGTTGATGCGCGATGTCGCGGTCGGCTTCGCTGTTTTCTTCGAGGTCGGTGTCCAGCAGGTAGAGGCGGTTGTTGCCGACGCGGGCGCGCCAGATTCGCGCCCACACCGCGCGGCCGGGGAAGTCCACGGCGATGCGCAGCTCGCAGCCGCCCGCGCTATGCACCAGTTCGATCGGCATGTCGTCGAAATCGTTGTCGCCGTAATGCGCGGTCTGGTTGCCGTCGCGGTCGATGGTCTGGTGGAAATAGCCCTGGCGGTAGAGCAGGCCGACGGCAACGAAGGGCAGGCGCATGTCGGAGGCGCCCTTGCAGTGATCGCCGGCGAGGATGCCGAGGCCGCCGGAATAGATCGGCAGGCTTTCGTGGAAGCCGAATTCGGCGCAGAAGTAGGCGATCAGGTCGGTGGTCTGCAGCGGTGGCCGTCCCGGCAACTGCAGCCGCGGTTCCGAATGGTAGGAATCGAAGGCCGACAGCACCCGGTTCATGGTGCCGAGAAATACCGGATCGTCGGCGGCGTCGTTGATGCGCTTCTGGTCGATGCGCTTGAGGAAGGCCTTGGGACTGTGATGCACCGCGTGCCACAGGCCGGAACTCAGGCGTGCGAACAACGAACGGGTGGGCCGGTCCCAGCTGTACCAGAGGTTGTTGGCGAGTTCGTCGAGCCGTGCCAGTCGCGGTGGAATCTGCGGATTGACTTCGAGCTGATAGCGGGTGCCGGGCATGGTCTTGGACTTTAGGAAATGGAGGGCGCGACGGAGCGATTCTACGTTGCGG
>JAXMJU010000398.1:0-10794 GCA_034376265.1 Sulfuritalea sp. | reverse complement strand
CGGATTGAACCGAGATTTTTGGGATGAACGACGCCAACGCCCTCTACCAGGACGCGATCAAGCAGATGGCGCAGGCCGCCCACGGCCAGGGGCAACTGGACCGCGCCGACGGCGAGGCCAGGCTCGACAACCCGCTGTGCGGCGATCGGGTGCGCATGCAGGTCGCGCTCGACTCAGGGCGCATATCTGCTGTCGCCCACCAGACCAAGGGCTGCCTGCTGTGCCGGGCCGCAGCATCCCTGCTCGGGGCGCGTGCGGTGGGCCAGGACGCCGCCGCGATCGAGGCCGTCGCCGACGAGCTCGATGCGCTGCTGAAAGGCGCCGCGCCCGGCCCCGCGGCATGGCCCGAGCTGGCGATGTTCGTTCCGGCCCGCGCCTATGCCAGTCGGCATCGCTGCGTGCTGCTGCCCTTCCGCGCACTGATCGACGCCCTGCGCGCCGGCGCGGCGAAACCATGAAGTCCCCGCGCCCGGACGGCGCCCGGATCGACCGGGCTCAAGAGTTGGCGCTGGCGCCACGGCGATCCGGGCCTTGCGCCGACCTTCCCATGCGGCATTTTTGCGAGAATTCACGTGACCACGGATAACGAGCGCCAACTGGTGCATACGCGGCAGATCACCTGCCGCGCCTTCCGCCTGAAAAACGGCTGGCTGGAAATGGAAGCCACCCTGAGCGACGAAAAGGGTCAGCCGGTGGCCTTTCGGTCGCGGCCGCCGGTGCAACCGGGCGCCCACATGCACAGCATGGCGCTGACGCTGACCATCGACGCCGACTACCTGATCCAGGATGTGCGCGCCAGCACGCTGATCGCGCCCTGGGCCATGTGCGGCGGCACCGACGACGCTTACCGCAAGCTGATCGGCCTGCGCATCGGCCCCGGCTTTTCGCAACAGGTGAAGACGCTGCTCGGCGGCGTCGAGGGCTGCACCCACGTCACCGAATTGGTGGCGCAGGCGGCCAACACCTACATGCAGGCTTCATGGCCCGACCGCATCGCGCGGCAACTGGCGGTGTCCGGTGACCCACGCCAGTGGCCCGACAAGAGCACGCTGGGCTTCGTCGATCATTGCCACGCCTGGCGCCGCGACGGGGAAACGATACTGCAGGAATATCCGGAGCTGGCGCCGCCGCAAGACTAGGGCGGGGGGCGGGCCGACCCGCTTTCAGTTCGCTGCTACGGCCTGCTTCATGGCGACCATGATTGCGGCAGGCGGCGAGCCGCGCCCTATGTCAGGCGGGGCCCGCCGCCGATGCTTGAGGCCTGGCCGAACTGCTCGCTGAGTCCCTGCACCGCCTCGCGCGCGCCGCGTATGCGCAGGAAGGCGCCTTGCTCGTCGGCGCGTTCCTCCAGCACTTCGCAACTGGCGAAGATTTCATTGCGTCTTTGTTGCGCCGACCAGGGCAGGAACAGTTCGGCCTCGACCAGGCCCTGCTGGAAGAAACCGACGATCGCCTCGCGCAGCATGGCGATGTCGTCGGCGCGGCGCGCGCTCATGACGATGCAGTCCGGGTAGGCGGCACGCAGCGCCGCTTCGCGTCCGGCTTGCGCCGCGGCGTCGCCGACGTGATCTATCTTGTTGAAGACGCGCAGGCGCGGCACGTCCCTGGCCCCAATCTCGGCCAGCACCTTGTCAGTGACCGCCAGCTGACGCTCGAAGCCGGGATCGCTGGCGTCGATGACATGGAGCAGCAGCGCGGCGTCGAGCGCTTCTTCGAGTGTCGACTTGAACGAGGCGACCAGCCCGTGCGGCAGGTTCTTGATGAAGCCGACCGTGTCGCTGACCAACACGCGCGGCTTGCTCTCGGGCTGCAGTGCGCGCACGGTGGTGTCGAGCGTGGCGAACAGCTTGTTTTCGACCAGCACCTCGCTGCCGGTCAGGGCGCGCATCAGCGTTGATTTCCCAGCATTCGTATAGCCGACCAGCGCCACGCCGGCCAGGCCTTGGCGCTCCAGGCGGCGCGCGCGCTGCGTCTTGCGCTCGGCATCCATGGCGATGATTTCCTGCTGCAGTTCGGCGATGCGGTCGCGGATCTTGCGTTTGTCCAGTTCGGTGTGCGATTCGCCGGCACCGCGCCCGCCGGTGCCGCTGCGCTGCCGACCTTGCGGCCCGGCCAGCTTGGCTGCCTCGCGCAGGCGCGGCGCCATGTAGCCCAGCCGCGCGATCTCGACCTGGGCGCGCGCGGCGCGGGAGGTCGCGTGGCGGTGGAAGATTTCGAGGATGACCATGGTGCGATCCATCACCTCGCAGCCGACTTCCTTTTCCAGGTTGCGTGCCTGCGAGGGCGAGATTTCATGATCGACGAAAATCGCTTCGATCTTGCCGGCCTCGGGATCGGCGGCGGCGTGCAGGGGCTTCTCGAAGGCCCCGGGTGCCGGTTCGCTGTCGACGAAGCTGCGAATCTCCTCGCGCTTGCCGGTGCCCATGTAGGCCGTCGAATCGAAGCTCCCGCGCTTCTGGGTAAAGGTGGCGGTGATGATGTAACCCAGGGTCTTGGCCAGGTCGCGCAGTTCGGCCAGCGAGGCTTCGAACTCGACGTCGCTTACGCTCGGCAGTTGCACGGACGCCACGACGGCGTATCTGGGCTGCTCTTTGACTTCTTTTCGCATTCGGGGATGGCTTCCTTGGGGTAAAGCCGGATAGTACCCGTCAATGCGTCGGTCGCCGGCATTGGCTCCGGGGCCGGCAGGCCCAGGCCTGCCGGTGTTGTCGTACAGCCTTAGTTGCGTCCCCTGCCCGTTGCGCGGCAACCGATCATGTTGTCGCTTTCGAAATAGCGCAGGCCTGGGCCGCAGTCCATGCGTTGCGCGGGGTAGGCGGGTGTGCAGGTGAAGGCGCCGGTTGCGCGCTTGAACGAGCCCTGGCGCAGCATCCAGCCGTCCGGGCAGGCCTGGGCGGCGGCTTGCCGGCGGCTTTGGCGTTCCTCAAGCACGGTGACGACGGTCGACGCCGAGCCGCTGCAACCAAAGGTCTGCTTCACCCGCTGCCCCTTGGCGGTGACCGTGTACTGGCCCGGCGCGCTGAAGTTGTGATCGAATGCGCGCGGCAGCAGGCCCTCTTCCCTGCCGACGATCCGGGTATCCGGCGAGCCGTTGTCGCCATACTCGATCCAGAGGCCGCAATCGGTGGCCTCGCTGCCCTGGCCGGCGACGGTAAACCGTATCGTGGCCTGGCCGTTTTGCAGCACAACCCTGTTGGCGTGCGGCGTGATGGTGGTGACGGTAGTGGCCCATGCCGCAGGTGCGAATGCGAGCGTGCAAGCGGCGATGGCGAACAGCGAAGAACGTTTCATCAGGGGCTCCTTGGGAATGGTGTCGGCCCGATGGTGGCCCTGCCCTTCGTGGCATTCCGTGCGCTGGCGCGCATTGGGGGGAATATTCCCGACGCTGCTTGCCGAGCGGCATGCACGGCACCTCTTGTATGCTTCGCCTGTTGCGTTTCTCGCCCAAATGGCCATGTCCCTGCCCACACCCGCCCGCCAGACCGCCCTTGCACTGATCGACTTCATCGACGCCAGCCCCAGCCCCTGGCACGCGGTGGCGAGCACCGAACAGCGCCTGCTGGCGCATGGCTTTACGCGGCTGGAGGAAGGCGAGCGCTGGCAGCTCGCGGCCGGCGGGCGCTATTACGCGACACGCGGCGGTGCCTCGCTGATCGCCTTCGTGCTGGGCAGCCGGCCGCTGGCGGAAAACGGCTATCGCCTGGTCAGCGCCCATACCGATTCGCCGGGGCTGCGGCTCAAGCCGAAGGCGGCCCATGCTGCGGAAGGCCTGCTGCGCCTGGGCGTGGAAGTCTATGGCGGACCGATCCTGGCCAGCTTCACCGACCGCGACCTGAGCCTGGCCGGGCGCGTCGTGCTGCGCACCGCGGCCGGGCCGCAGACCAGGCTGCTGCGCTTCGAGCAGCCGCTGCTGCGCCTGCCCAATCTGGCGATACACATGAACCGCGTGGTGAATGAGCAGGGCCTCAAGCTCAACAAGCAGACCGAGCTGCCGCTGATCCTGGGCCAGCTGGGCGAGGGAGAGGATGCGCAGGCGCGCCTGCGCCAGTTGCTGGCCGAGGCCGTGCAGGGCGAGGCAGCGGACCTGCTGAGCTGGGAGCTGGCGGTCCATGACGTGCAAAGAGGCTGCCTGTGGGGCGCGGACCAGGAGTTCATCGCCGACAGCCAGCTCGACAACCTGGCCTCCTGCCATGCGGCGATCGCCGCGCTGCTGGCGACGCCGCAGCCGACGGCCACCTGCGTCGCGGCCTTGTTCGACCACGAGGAGGTCGGCAGCGAGAGCGCCGCCGGCGCCGGCGGCAGCTTCGTCGGCGATGTACTGGCGCGCATCGGCCTGCAGGCGGGCATGGACGGCGAAGACCGGCGCCGCGCCCTGGCGCGCAGTTTCTTCATCAGTGCCGATATGGCGCATGCCTACAACCCGAACTTCCCGGCGGCCTACGAGCCGGAACACAAGGTGATGGTCAATGGCGGCCCGGTGATCAAGACCAACGCCAGCCAGCGCTACGCCACCCAGGCCGAGACGGCGGGGCGCTTCATGGGCTGCTGCGAGCAGGCCGGGGTGCCCTGCCAGCAATACTCGCATCGCAGCGACCTGGGTTGCGGCAGCACTATCGGTCCGATCGTCGCCGCGCGGCTGGGGATAGCCTGTGTCGATGTCGGCTCGCCGATGTGGGCGATGCACAGCGCGCGCGAGAGCGCCGGCGCGCTTGACCATGGCTATATGATCGCCGCCCTGACGGCGGCATTCGGCAGTTGAGCGCAACCAAGACAGGAGGGTTTTGCATGGGTACCGATCCGCTGCCGCTGGACGAGGAGACGATTCGCGTCCTCTCCGGCGTGACCACCGCGACACTGACCACGGTGTTGCTGAAGAAGGGGCTGCGCAATGTCTGGATCCGCCGCGCGCGGCCGCTGCATGCCGCGCCGCGGCGCCTGGTCGGACGCGCCTTCACGCTGCGCTTCGTGCCGGCGCGCGAGGATCTGGCGACCCCGGCTTCCTGGGCGTCGCCGATCTCGACGCGGGCCGCGATCGAGGCCATGCCGGCCGGCTGCATTGCCGTGGTCGATGCGATGGGCGTCACCGACGCCGGCATATTCGGCGACATCCTCTGCTCGCGCATGATGAAGCGCGGCGTGGCCGCGCTGATCACCGACGGCGTGGTGCGCGACGTGGAAGGCGTGATGGGCACGCAACTGCCGGTCTGGTGCCAGGGCACCGCGGCGCCGGCCTCGGTCGCAGGCCTGACCTTCGTCGCCTGGCAGGAGCCGATCGGCTGCGGCGGCGTCGCGGTGTATCCCAATGACATCGTTGTGGCCGACGCCGACGGTGCGGTGCTGATCCCGGCGGCGCTGCTGGCCGAGGTGATCGCCGAAGCGGTGGAGCAGGAGCGCCTGGAGGGCTGGATCATGACCCAGGTCGCGGCCGGTGTTGCGCTGCCCGGACTCTATCCGCCCAACGCGGAAACCCGGGCGCGCTACGAGGCCTGGGTGCGCGCGCAGAGCTGAGCCGGCGCCGGACTATCCGCGAACCCGGGGTGAACCCGGCGCGAATTCAGTGCGCCGCAGGAAACCCGGGTTTTGACGCGCCGGTGCGCGGCGACAGGTTTCGGTCGAGCTTGAGTTTCCCGGCTTCCGGCAACTCGCCCTGGAACCAGGCTTTGCTCTGAAATATCCCCGGGTTGCCGAGCGCATATCCCAGCGCGACGCCAATGCACAGCATGAGTCCAAGCCGCAGCAGTTGACGCGAGGGGGCCGGGCTGCGCTGGTCCGCGGCTATCGGCGCCGGCGTCGGCGGATGCGCGGCGAGTTCCGATTCCACGCTCAGGCGCTGCCGGTGCGCGGCCGCGGCCAGGGCTTTGGCCGAATCGTGCGCGTCCTTGATTTCCCGCTCGTCCTGCTGGGCGCGCAGCCGCACGCGGAGGGCATCGGCGGCTTCGTCGTCCTGCAGCTTGCGCCGCGCCGCCTGCTGCGCGGCGTCGCGTTCGGCCGTGGTGCGGGCCAGCGTCAGGGCTTCCAGTTCGCGTTCGCTACGGATGGTCTGTTCGGCCAGATCGGCGGCATTGCGTTCCGCTTCGGCCCGCTCTCGGGCGATGGCTTCGGCTTCGCGCTCCCGGGTCAGGCGCGCTTGCGTCGCCTTGGCCAATTCGGAGGCGGCAAATTCGCGGCGCTTGGTGTCGGCCAGGGCGCGTTGCTCCGCGTCGATGCGGCTGCGGCTGGCGATTTCCAGCTGGCGCTCGGCATGGGCCCGATCGGCGGCGACAGTTTCGGCCGCCATTTCCGCCTGGGAGCGGTTTTGCGCCTGCAGGATCGCCAACTCCTCGGCGGCCAGCTTGCGCTGCAGGGCGTCGAGAAGTTCGCTATCGGCACGGCGTCGTGCATCCGACTCGCGGCGCTGGCAGTCGTCGGCGCCGGCAGCCGTCAGGGCGGCCGCTTCGGCATCGCGTGCGGCATAAACATCGACCGCGTTGCCGGCAGCGGGCGATCGGGCATGTTGCGCCAGGCGGGCTTCAGGATTTTTGCTCATGGCCGTGGAGCATAGCCGGGCGGCCGGCGCTCGCGAAGCCGGAGCAAGCCGGGGGAAGCCCCGCAGTTTTGCCGCTCGGGGCGTGCCGGCTTGCGCTGGCCAGCCGGTAATCGGCTTGACCTGGTCGGCGATCAGGGCGGCGGACGCTGGATTGGCTATTCGATAGTTGACGTGTCAAGCATTCGCGTGCATGGTGTTGGGCGTCGTCAGCCGCCCAACACCAGCCGGACGTGGCCGTCCAGCCCTCGATATCGAGTGTCGGCGTTGGCGCGAACAGAAGTGACCATTCTTCTACAAGGTCGCCAACAGGGGGAGGCATGAAGCTATTCGGCAGGCTCCTTGAAAAACGGACCGACTTGAAAAAGCGGCGGGGGAATCGATCGGGAACGGACATGTCTCCGACCAGGGTCCGGGTAATGGGCGTCGTCAAGCTGGTGCGCAATGCAGGGCTTTTCACAGCGTTTTGTTATGCCATGGGCTTTAACGCCCTGCTCACGGTGGGCTTCGGATATTTTGTGTATTTCAGCTGGGGATATGTGCCCGAAATAGTCACCGGTGTAAGTTTTGCAAAAACATCGGAGCGGGCGCGCGGAGTGACCATGCTGCTGGGGCTTAGCATGTTCTTCTTGCTGGTGATCCTGGTCTTCGTGTGGTTGAGCCGAGCCGCGACCCAGTCAGCCGTGTTGTGAACCCAAACATGCGAGACGAATGCGCTGCCGTTCATCCACTGCAGCACTTTGATTGGCTCATCGCGCATGCCCAGCCAGACGGTGGGGCAACAAGATTGACTGCGCGCAATGGCGCCGGGCGACTCAAGACCTTTCGAAAAGCCCCGTCAACTGCTTGACGTTTAAATAAATAGCGCGCACTGTAGCGCGCGTTACGAGCCTGGTGGGCGCAGACTGACGCACCATCTGGCAACTTTGTTCCCGAGTGGTCGCTCGGAATCGAGGAGTCGAGAAGCCATGAGCCCTGTACTTTCCGCCGTCCTTCTCGCCGCCGTGATCTTTGCGCATTCGGCTGCCCATGCTCAAAGCTCAATGCTTCGCGTCACCTGCGAAGGCGCCGACATCGGCGCCGAGGTGTCGGTCAACGGGACGTTCAAGGGAGAGTGTCCGCTCGACATACGAGTCAGCGCCGGTACTGCGAAGCTGCGGGTAGTAAAAAAGGGAAGTGGTATGGGCGAGCGGGTATTCGAACAGGATATCCGCCTGGGCGACGGCGTGGAGAAAACCATCGTGGCGTTGCTCTCCGGGAATCGCCTGCCTGCCGAGGGGACCCAGGATGTCGCTCCCGCGCTTGTCCCTTCGCAACCTGACCTGCTTTCACGACTGCAGGGAATCTGGTGCTGGGATTCCGGCGGCGTAAGCGGGAAGACCACATTTGCCGGAAATTCTGTGCAAGTACGCGCCGGGCTTGGTATTTTCAGCGGCTCCAATCATGGAACAGTCGCTGTGCTGAACGATCGCCAGTTCAGGATATCTCTTACGAATCGCGAGGATATTGTGACGTTTGTCGATAGCGACAATATCCGCTGGGACAAGGACGGAACCGTTGCGCGCCGATGCGATCAATCGCTTGTCGCGGGAGCCGACCGCCAAAAAGTCGAGAACCGGAAATCGCATACTGCCGAAGAGATACCAACTGCCGCGCCACGCTTGGCTACCGAGCGGTCAGGTCGGGAGAATAAGCCCTTGGTAGCACAGCCTGCGGAATCCAAGAGACGACGCGGACAAACCGACACGGCTGCCGCTCAAGTAGCTACACCGCCTCGTCCCGCAATACCGCTTGGGATAAGCGAAGAGGTTTGGAAAATAATCGAGGCCTCCGAGGCCTACCGCAAGCTACCGCAACCGCGGACAAGCAAGGTCGTTTTCCAGGGCAAGGGGGAGACGGAATACACCGGGTCGAAGAGCAAGTCGCTGCCCAATCCCGGAGCAAAATCCACCAGCACGACGCGCGTGACAGTGCCAGTTGGCGACAAGTGCACGGTGACGGTGACCAATACCGCGACCGACGGCAAATCCGACGGCGTCAACGAGTCTTATTACTGCGGTTTCATCTGGCTTGGCTTTGCCTCGGGCGGCAAGCCCACGCTTGTCATCAGAAAGATCGACGAGCTGAAGGGCAGCCTGTTTCCCATGCGCGTTGGCGCCCGGCTGACGAAGCGCTATCAAACGGCATATCTTGCGGACCGGAAATATGATTCTACGAATACGGTTGACTGCACAGTGGTGGGCCGCTTGGCTGCGCAGGAGCTGGATTCCCGGCTGGCCGGAGCCGCATGGAAGGTGCACTGCAAGAGCAGCTATAACGCCAGCAATTTGAAGGAAACAGACGATTACTATGTTGAAGATCTGGGCGTAATGCTTTCGACGATCGGGGCGTACGACACATCAAGAAATGCACATGTGCTGCCATCGCCCGGATCACGAACCTTGATCGAAGCCGAGGGTGACTACGGCAGTCGCAACATCACGAGCTACGCCAGCTACAACTGGGATGTTGGTGGAGTGTATGAAATGCCCGCGCCAGTTGGCCCGCCTACCGTTACTGCATCAACGAATGACGGGAGCACGGCGGCAGAGCGCGATAAGTCCTCGCAACGTGAGCAACTCCAGCCCGCGGGATCGACCGACGAAAAGGCGCTGGCGCAGCTACTGAAAGCCGCAGCCGATGGCAATGCATCGGCGATGACCCAGTTGGGCGCCCGTTACGAAAAGGGCAATGGCGTGACCAAGGACCTTGTGCAGGCAACAGCCTGGTATCGCAAGGCTGCCAAGGCTGGTGACATTGCCGGGATGGCCGGATATGGGGATATGCTTTTTAATGGCACCAGTACTTCCTATTCTTCAATGGACGGGGCGCGAACCTGGTGGAGCAAGGCGGCCGGCGGCGGAAATGGCCGAGCTTTGCGAGGAATGGGAAGGCTCTATTTCAGTGGATGGGCCGGCTTGCCTCGGGACACTGAAAAGGCGATGGTACTGTTTGAAAAGGCCGTCGAGGCTGGCGAATCCTTGGCCAGAAATGATATTGCACAGGTTCTAGATTACGATCCAAGCGCGCGCAGGTTCCTCAAGAATGGAAACATACTGCAGGCAAGATCGAACTCCGTGGTGGAGGCTACAAGTCAGGCACCCCAGGCCGAAGAAAGTCCTGCCAGCGGCGGATCGGACCTTTTTGGGGCCATGCTGGGCGGTCTCGCCTCGGGGCTGGTGGATCACGCCGCCGCCCAAATCAATTCGGCGGCCGCAAGCACCGGCGGCGCCGATGGCATTGCGATGGGCGTGCTGGGAAGCATTACCACACAGCTGGCCCGCGAGACGAAGGACCAAGTCGCCAGAGATAGGGGCGGCAACGGACAAGCCGATGCGAGCCTGGATCCGACCGGTTCAGCCCTGGTCAATTCCCTGGCTGGGGCCATTATCAATCAGACGAACAATGTCACCGCGTCGGCGCTTGCCGGAGACGGCCACACGGGGATGGCGGCTCTTGTCGGCAACATGAACAGCGCCATGCTCTCCTCTCTTCAGGGAAGCGGAAGCACGGGCGGCAATTCCGGAGGAGCCGGAATGGCTTCGGGAAGTTCGGCCGCGGTTTCCGGCGCCGCCGCGAGCCCTAAAGCTTCTGCGGGCTCGGCGAGAATATTTGTGGTGAGCAGATCGACCAGAGAAGAGGCCTGTGAGGTGTCGAAACGCATGACGAAACAAGATGGCCAGGAAATCACCGGTACATGCTCTTGCAATACGCTATTCAATTCAAACAATTGCAGAGCCGAAGTGGTTGGTCCGAAAGGAGCTGCCGCGACACCGGAACAATTGGCCGCTGCGAAGGAATGCGCCACGCCATCAAAGCAAAAAGCATATGGCTATCGGTCCACTGGCAATGCCCAGTTTGATGCCGGATGCTCATTGGTTGCATTTGACGTCTGCCTGGCCAAGACGACGGGTTTGTCCACTTATACCCAGGAAGCAAACATCCAGTGCAGCGTCCTGCGGCGGACAATGAAAGTTGCAGGAGGAGGAAGCCTATGCGAGCTTCCCTGCGCGGCCGCGGCGAAATTGCCCGTTGCCGACCCCTGCCAATATTTGAAGAACTGCACAAAATAATCCCAGGCCGAATGGATTGGGTGTAGGTCCACCCCTGACAATAAAAACAATTACTTACATGCGTTACCTGACGCACGGAGACGAATTTGGTGTGCTGAGGTGCTGGAGGTGGGCCGACCTTTATGCTAAACGGTAGCTGTCTTGTCGAGAGATAACCAC
>JAXMJU010000397.1:0-11212 GCA_034376265.1 Sulfuritalea sp. | reverse complement strand
GTACTGGGTGGCAAAGGTCTTCATCGCCTGTGGGGAATCGAAGGGCTGATTGAAGCCGATGCTGACGATGTTGAAGCGATTCGCCCCGAGCATGCCGACGGTATTCTTGACGGCCTTTTGCAGGTTCTTGGTGGTGGTCGGACAGACCTGGAAGCAGGCGGTGTAAATAAAATTCACCAGCAGGGGCTTGCCGCGATACTTGGCGAGCGGCGTCGGCCGTTGCTGGCGGTCGAGCAGCACGTGATCGCCGACCGGCTGGCCGATCACGGCCTGCGAGCGTTCCAGCGCCGCCTCGGCGTCGAGCGTGGTGAGCGCGAGGCCGGTGCGTGCGCCTTGCGCCACCGCGGTGAGGCCAGGCGCCGCGGGCGTGCTCGTCACCGAGCTTGCCTTCGCCGTGTCGTCAGCGCCAACTCCTGCGGCAGCGGCAAGCACGACTGCCGCGATTGCGGCATGGAGCGCGGAACGGATCACGGGGTTTGCCTGGCTAAAAGCGGGCGTCGATGATTGCAGCCGTGAGCACCAGCGTCAACTGGGCCAGAGAGGCATGGAAGCAACTCATCGCCGTGGCGCGGTTGGTGTTCTGCACCAGGCGCCAGGCCTTCAGGATGAACAGGAAGCCGCCGACGGCGGCGCCGGCGAAGTAGATCGCGCCAAGGCCGAAGGCCAGCGGCAGCATCGAGGCCGCCACCAGTGCCAGGGTGCTGGCGAAAATGGTCTTGGCCGCGCGCTGGTCGCCGACCACCACGGGCAGCATCGGCACGCCGGCCGCCGCGTAGTCGTCGCGATAGGCGATCGCCAGGCTCCAGAAGTGCGGTGGCGTCCACAGGAAGAGCACGAAGGCGAGTGCCAGCGGTACCGCGCCGACCTGCGGGTCGGCCGCCGTGGCGCCGGCCAGCACGGCCCAGCTGCCGGCCAGGCCGCCGAAGACGATGTTGAGCCAGGTGCGGCGCTTGAGCCATACCGTATAGACGATGGCGTAGAAGAAGGCGCCGAGGAAGGTGAACAGCGCCGCCCAGGCATTCAGCGCGAGCCAGGCCGCGGCCACCGAAAGCGCCATCAGGCCGAAGATGATGACCAGCCAGACCGGCCCGTGCTGAATCTCGCCGGTGGCGAAAGGCCGGTTCTTGGTGCGCGACATCAGCGGATCGATGTCGTGTTCGTAATACTGATTGAAGGCGCCGGCACTGGCCGAGGAAACCAGCACGGCCAGCGTCAGCGTGATCAGCTGGACCAGGCTCAGGCTGGGGCCGCTGCTGACCGACAGGCCGGCCAGGGCGGTGAAGGTGATGACGACGCCGATGCGCAGCTTGAACAGTCCCGCAATGGCGCGGAACGTAAGTCCGGAGGATCTGTGGGTGGGCAGCGTCGATTCCATAAGTGTGTTCGCGGGGTGGCGTCGTAGTGTTTGTTCTTACTATCCTAACCTGCTTGGATCGGGCCTGACGGCCAAGCCCGATTCAGGCAGGTTCCCCGCACCGGAGTGCGGGGAGCCTGTGTCAGTTGGGGATCAGCTCGTTTTCAGCTGAGGCCCCAGACTTCGGACAGGTACTTCCAATTCACGAAGTAGTAGAGCACGAAGCAGGTCAGCAGCGTGATCGCCAGCACCACCGTGCCGGGAACCTTGACATGCTCTTCGCTGCCGGTGTGCGATGCCGCCGCTGCCGCGCTCTGGTCGGGGATCGGCACGGGCTTGTCGTGGGTCGCGCCGCCGTCGAGCTTCTTGCCGAACAGCAGGGAACCCACCACCAGCAGGATCCACAGAGCGCCGCCGACGACCGCGATCACGCCGAAGATGCCGGTGAGACCCATCATCAGGTAAGCCGCACCCGGCCATTCATACTGGAACGGAGCGCCCGAGAAGGCCATGTCCCAGTGCCGGCGCGATACGCCCAGGGTGCCGGCGCCCATCATCACCAGCGACAGCACGATCATGCTGAGGCCGTAAAGGTAGGGCTGGATCTGGCACAGCTTGGGGAAGATCATTTCGCGCTTGAACAAGGTCGGCACCAGCAGATAGGTGATCGACATGAAGGCCAGCGTGGTGCCGACGACGACCGTGGCATGGAAGTGGCCCGGGACATAGAAGGTGTTGTGCATCAGCATGTTGATCTGTTCGGTGCCCAGTACGACGCCGGAGATGCCGCCGATGAAGCCGAAGCCGACCAGCGAGATGAACATGCCGGAGAACACCGGGTTGCCCCAGGGTGCCTTGCGCAGCCACTCGAACAGACCGTTGTTGAAGCCCTTCTTGCGTTGCGCCGCTTCGATCGCGCCCGGGACCGTGAAGCCGTGGATCATCGAGGCCAGCACCGCGAAGTACATGAAGTAGGAGGTGTTCAGCACCTTCCACTCGGCGCTCATGCCCGGGTCGGACAGCAGATGGTGCGCGCTGGCCAGTTGCAGGAACAGGATGTAGAGCAGGAAGGCGAAGCGCGACACTTTCTCGGACAGCGGCTTGGCGCCGAAGACCACGGCCGCGACCAGGTACCAGATCGAGACGTGAGCCGCGACGTTGACCTGCTGCGAGGAGTGACCCAGCGCCCACCAGACCATGCGATACAGCTGGGCGTCGATTTCCTTGATCCAGCCCATGGACCAGGCGAAGGTCGGGATCAGGATCGCGGCACCGGAAGCGATGGTGAACACGGCGATGATCGCCGCCGTCATGGCGCCGAAGGTGACCAGCGGCAGCGAACCCGTGTAGGTCTTGTCCTTCTTGGCCACCACCAGGGTACCGAAGAACACCCCGGTTCCCAGCAGGGCGCCGACTGCCACCAGGATGATGCCCAGGTAGAAATGCGGCGCGGCCTGCATCGGCACGTAGGAGGTGAACATCACGGAGGACGAGCCCTGGAAGATGGCGACGTTGGTCATGATGCCGCCGACGACCATCAGCCAGAAGCCGAGCCAGGCTACTTTTGGCGTCGCAATCCGGCAGCGCAGCAGGGTCGATGAGGCGAAGTAGAGCACCGCCATTTCGAAGAAGAGTATCCACAGGATCAGCATGTCGATGCCGTGGGCCGTCAGGATAAGGTAGAACTGGTCCGCCGGCAGCAGCTTGATCGCCGGCCAGCGGGTCAGGATCACCAAGAGGGCGGTGATGCCGCCCACCAGCAGCCAGAGCACGCCGGCTACGGCGTTCCAGCGCATCAGCTTGTCGGCATCGAGGTCGAACTGCAGCCCGGTGCGCGGACAGGTACGGTAAGTAGTTGCCATCTGATAACTCCCCTTATTTCACGTAAATACGGCCAAGCATCGTGTGGTGCCCGATGCCGCAGTATTCGTTGCAGACGATGGCGTAGGTGCCGGCCTTGGTCGGCGTCATCTTGACCACATGCTCATAGCCGGGAATGACCTGGATATTGATGTTGGTCGGCTGCAGCGAGAAGCCGTGGTTGTAATCGACCGCCGACAGGTGGATCTTGTAGGTCTTGCCGGCTTCGAGTTCCAGGATCGGGTACCAGGACCACAGGCGGGCCAGCAGGAAGGCCTCGCCATTGGCGTTGGGCTTGACCACCGGAATGTTCTGTTCCGTCTCGGTACGAATGGTGTTTTCCTTGACGAAGGCCTCGGTCTTCGCGGTAAACATTTCGGTCGTGGTCTTGTAGACCTCGTTCGAGAGGTTCTGCTTACCGTTGATGTGCCAATAGACCATCATCACGAACATGATCATGGCCCAGACGAAGGCGATGCCGATCCAGGCCCATTCCTGGCTGGATATCGGGGTTTTCCACCACAACCGCTCTGACGGCGGCAGGATTGCGCTCATATGATTCTCCCTGATTGAAGGATTGCTTATTTGGCGAGGGGGACACTCATGATGTCCACGATTCCCCACAGGATGTAAATGACTCCGGGAGAAGCCACTCCCAGGAAGAGGAGCAGGAAGTGGTTGTCCAGCAACTTCTGCATGAATGGAACATCGTCGTCGTCATTGTTATTCGCCATGGTTCTGCCCTCTAACGGTTGGCGCTGCAGCGCGCGGTGGATTCGAACTTACGGAAACTAGTGGGGGCGAAGATAGCCCGACGGGGGGTGTCGGGTAATTGACGTAGGACAAGAATTCGCAGTGTCGGCATAGGTTTCCATGCTGCGCTGCGACAAAACGCCGCAGCTATTTGTCACTACGTTGCTGAGGATATACGGCCGTCCGCCTGTCGGCGCGGTACCGACGGGTACTCCCGTGCGCCGGTCAGGCCGCTTCCTGGGCTTCCAGCCAGTAGGCCAGACCCTGAGCGTTAAGCTCCAGGTCAAGGTGCCAGATTTCGAGTATCTCCGCATCGCCGAGGCGGCAGCCATGGGCGTGGGCCTCCTCGAGCAGGAGCGTGGTCAGTCCCTCGCGGATGCGCGCCGTCTTGTCTTCTTCCTCACTGGCGGCAAGGGTAATCGCGACGTACTGGTCGAGCAGGTCGAGCACTCGGCGGCCCAGTTCGGCGGGCGGCGCCAGACGGCTGAAATGCGTCAGATAGACGGCTTCGGGACTGAAGGACAGTATGCGCTCGATGGAAGCGCGCATCTCGTCCGGGTCGAACTGGATCGGGGTCGAGGAGGGGAAGATCAGCGGTTTGCCATCGACATCGAGTTCGCGGTAGGAAATGCCGAAGGTGTCGCCGGTGAAGATGCCGCTCGTCTGCCGGTCGACGATCGCGATGTGGTGGCGGGCATGGCCGGGCGCATCGATGCAGAGCAGTTCGCGCGAACCGAGGTTCAGCACCGTGTTGTCGTGGGCCTCGATGATGCGCTCGGCCGGGATCGGGATCAGCTTGCCGTACATGCGCCGCGCCCGCTCCTGGCCATAGACGCCCTCGACGCCGGCCATCAGCTTGGAGGGCTCGATCATGTGCCGCGCGCCGCGCGGATGCACCACCAGCTTCGCATTGGGGAAAGCTTCCATCATCACCCCGGCGCCGCCGGCGTGGTCGAGGTGGATGTGGGTCAGGATCACGTAGTCCACCGCTTCCGGGCCGAGGCCGCGAGCTTCAAGGGCGGCCAGTGCCTGCGGCATGACCTCGAAATTGGCGGTATCGACGAAGGCGGCGCGGCCCTCGCTTTCGATCAGGTGGATGGCGGCCAGCAGGGGACGGACGTAGCCGGCATCGAAGGCATGGATGCCGTTGTGGTAATCAATGAGTGAGCCGGTCACCGGGCGATTCTCCTCGCGGCGCGGATCAGCGCCGCGCCGCGTTCGGCGATCATGACGGTCGGCGCGTTGGTGTTGCCCGAGGTGATGGTCGGCATGATCGAGGCATCGACCACGCGCAGGCGGCCGATGCCCCTCACGCGCAGCTCGGAATCGACCACGGCATTCGCGTCGTCGGCACGGCCCATGGCGCAGGTGCAGGTCGGGTGGAAAATCGTGGTGCCGATGTCGCCGGCGGCCTTGGCCAGTTGCTCGTCGCTCTGCACCTGTGCGCCGGGCAGGTGTTCCTGCGGCCGGTAGGGCGCCATGGCCGGCTGCGCGACGACGCGGCGCGTCAGGCGCAGGGCGCGCGCGGCGACGGCGCGGTCGTTTTCGGTCGCCAGGTAGTTCGGCGCGATGATGGGCGCGGTGGCGGGATCGCGGTCGCGGATATGCACCACGCCGCGCGAAGTCGGCCGCAGGTTGCAGACGCTGGCGGTGAAGGCGGGGAATGGATGCAGCGGGTCGCCGAACTTTTCCAGCGACAGCGGCTGGACGTGGAATTCCAGGTCCGGCGTGGCCACTTCGGGCGAGGAATGGAAGAAGCCGCCGAGCTGACTCGGCGCCATCGACAAGGGCCCGGAGCGGAACAGCGCATATTCGAGGCCCATCATCGCCTTGCCCCAGAGGCTGTTGGCGGTCTGGTTGAGGGTCTTGATGCCATGCACCTTGAAGATCATGCGCAGTTGCAGGTGGTCCTGCAGGTTGCCGCCGACGCCGGGCAGCTCATGCAGCAGCGGCACGCCGCGGCTTTGCAGCAGTGCGGCGGGGCCGATGCCGGAGCGCTGCAGGATGGTCGGCGAGCCGATGGCGCCGGCCGTGAGCAGGGTCTCGATGCGCGCCGTGACGCGATGAGGTACGTCATTGAGACTGAACTCGACGCCGCGCGCTTCCTTGCCTTCCATGATCAGCCTGTCTATCAACGCACCGGTGACCACCTTGAGGTTGGGCCGGTGCAGCACCGGGCGCAGCATGGCCTTCGAGGCGTTCCAGCGCACGCCCTTCTTCTGGTTCACCTCGAAGTGGCCGATGCCGAAATTGTCGCCGCGGTTGTAGTCCTGCTTGAAGGGGATGCCGGCCTGCTTGGCCGCCTCGGTGTAGCGGTCGAGGATGTCCCAGTGCAGGCGCTGCTTCTCGACGCGCCATTCGCCCTGGTCGCCGTGCATGTCGTCGGCGCCGCCCCAGTGGTCCTCGCTGTGCTTGAACACCGGCAGCACGCTGTCCCAGTTCCAGCGCGAGTCGCCCGTTATCTGCGCCCACTCCTCGTAGTCGCGCTCCTGGCCGCGCAGGTAGAGCATGCCGTTGATCGACGAACAGCCGCCCAGCACCTTGCCGCGGGCGTAGATGATGGAGCGGCCGTTGAGGCCGGGCTCGGCCTCGGTCTTGTAGCACCAGTCGGTGCGCGGGTTGTTGATGCACTTGAGATAGCCGATCGGGATGTGGATCCAGATCCAGTCATCCTTGCCGCCGGCTTCGAGCAGCAGCACGGTGACCTCGGGGTCCGCCGAAAGCCGGTTGGCCAGCACGCAGCCGGCCGTGCCGCCGCCGGCGATGACGTAGTCGAACTCGCCGAAGAGTTTGGGTAACTGCGTCATTTGTTGACCGGCATGACGAACTCGGGGCCTTTCGACTCCGAGCCCGGCCAGCGCTGCATGATGGCTTTGTAGCGGGTGTAGAAGCGCACGCCTTCCTCGCCGTAGATGTGGTGGTCGCCGAACAGGCTGGCCTTCCAGCCGCCGAAGGAATGCCAGGCCATGGGCACCGGGATCGGCACGTTGATGCCGACCATGCCGACCTCGATCTTCTGGATGAATGCCTGCGCCGTGCCGCCGTCGCGCGTGAAGCAGGCGACGCCGTTGGCAAACGTGTGGCGATTGATCAGCTCGACCGCCGCGGCGAAAGTCGGCACGCGCACCACGCAGAGCACCGGGCCGAAGATTTCCTCCTGGTAGATGCTCATCGAAGGCAGAACGTTGTCGAACAGCGTTGGGTTGATGAAGAAGCCTTCCGCCAGTTCGCCGGTCAGCCCCTGGCGCCCGTCGAGCACCAGCTTCGCGCCTTCCTGCACGCCGGCGGCGATGTAGCCGGCCACCTTGTCGCGGTGCACGCCGGTCACCAGCGGTCCCATCTCGACGTTCGCCGCATCGCCAGCGCCAACTTTCAGTTTCTTCGCGCGTTCGACGACGCGCGCAATCAGCTCGTCGGCACAGCTGCCGACCGCCACGGCGACCGAGATCGCCATGCAGCGCTCGCCGGCCGAGCCGTAGGCGGCGCCGATCAGCGCATCCGCCGCGCCGTCGAGGTCGGCGTCGGGCATCACCACCATGTGGTTCTTCGCCCCGCCCAGCGCCTGTACGCGCTTGCCGTGGGCAATGCCATGTGCCTGGATGTACTTGGCGATCGGCGTCGAGCCGACAAAGGACACCGCCTGCACGTCCGGGTGTTCGAGCAGGGCGTCGACCGCTTCCTTGTCGCCCTGGATCACGTTGAAGGCGCCGGCCGGCAGGCCGGCTTCGCGCAGCAGTTCGGCGGCGAACAGCGAGGGCGAGGGGTCGCGCTCGGAGGGCTTGAGGATGAAGGTGTTGCCGCAGGCCAGTGCCATCGGCGCCATCCACATCGGCACCATGAAGGGGAAGTTGAAGGGCGTGATACCGGCGGTGACGCCCAGCGGCATGCGCTGGCTCCAGTGGTCGATGCCGCCGCCGATGCCATGCGAGTGCTGGCCCTTGAGCAGTTGCGGAATGCCGCAGGCGAACTCGATGACTTCGAGCCCACGCTGCACCTCGCCCTGCGCATCGGGCAGGGTCTTGCCGTGCTCGGCACTGAGCAGCCTGGCAATGTCGGTCGAATACTGGTCGACCAGGTCGCGGAACTTGAACATGACTCGCGCCCGGCGCTGCGGCGCCGCCGAGCCCCAGTCGACGAAGGCAGCGCGCGCGGCGGCGACGGCGCGGTCGACGTCGGTCCGGGTTGCCAGCGCGACCTGGCGCGCGACGCGGCCCTGCGCCGGATTGAATACCTCGCCGCGGCGTACGCTGCTACCTGCATCGGCCTGGCCGTTGATCCAGTGGCCGATCAGGTCGGCGGCATTGATGAATTGGAGGTTCATGGCGGGCTCGTATGCGAGATTGGGGAGGCTCATTAGAGCGCTTTCCCCCGCTGAAATCCAATGAGAAATGCTTGCGCTGGATATTTGCGACGCTAATATCCAGCCATGGACTTCAACCTGATTCGCACTTTTGTCACCCTGGCGCGCGAAGGCAACCTGACGCGCACCGCGCAGCGCCTGCACCTGACCCAGCCGGCCTTGTCCCTGCAATTGAAGAAGCTGCACGAACAACTCGGCCTGGTGCTGTTCGAGCGCACGCCGCGCGGCATGCGCCTGACGCGGGTGGGCGAGCAGTTGCTGCCGGCGGCGCAGCGGGCGCTGGAGGCGTCGAGCGAACTGGTCAGCCTGGCGGCCGGGATCAGCGGCCAGATCGGCGGCCGGCTGCGCATCGGCACCATCGTCGATCCCGAGTTCCTGCGCCTGGGGCCTTTCCTCAAGCGCCTGGTCGAGTACCACCCTGGCCTCAGCACCGACCTGGCCCATGGCATGTCCGGCGCGGTGCGGCGCGAGGTGGCGGCCAACAGGCTCGACGTTGCCTACACGCTAGGCCAGCCGGGCATGGGTGACGTCGATGCGGCCTTCGAGGTGTTGCCGCTGACGGGTTTCAACTATCGCGTGATTGCGCCGCCGGGCTGGCAGGAGCGCGTGCGCGGCAAGGACTGGAAGGAACTCGCGCGCTTGCCCTGGATCGGCACGCCGCCGGATTCGGCCCACCACCGCCTGCTCGCCGGCATTTTCAGGGAAGCCGGGGTCAGTCCGCGCCTCGTTGCCCAGGTCGACCTCGAACCCTCGATGCTCGACCTGGTCAGGTCCGGTGTCGGCCTCTCGCTGGCGCGCGACAGCATCGCGCTGCGTGCGGCGCATGCCGGTGGAATCGTGATCGCCGATCGCGTGGAAGTGCCGGCCGAGCTCGGATTCCTGTGTCTGCGCACACGCCGCAAAGAGCCGGCGATCGCCGCCGCCTTCAGCGTAATCGGCAGTGTGTGGACCACGGCGTGAAATTTCTCCCGCAATTCATTGCGCGACCCCGGCGCCTGTGGCACAATGCGCGCCTTCCAACGCGGAGTGGTAGTTCAGTTGGTTAGAATACCGGCCTGTCACGCCGGGGGTCGCGGGTTCGAGTCCCGTCCACTCCGCCAATGTTTCATCGAAAACCCGCAAGCCTTCAAGGCCTTGCGGGTTTTTCGTTTTTGGCTTGGAATCTTTCCCTTCAATCGCCTTGAGCGGCGCGGCGCGGCGTAAAAAGTTGGCGCTGACGATACGGCGATGGCGGGGCCTGTCGCTATTTCCGCGGGAACAAGTTGCGGGCGGCAGTACGTTCGTAGCGATCGACTTCGCCGCCGAAGAACGCGTAGATATCCGCGATGCCGACGGCGAGGCCGATGCTGTCGAAGCCTTCGTCCTCCGCGTCGAGAGGAATGGCGCCGGTCATGACGGCCTTGTGGCGTTCTATGTCGCGCTTCTCTATCGGCGCCAGGGTGCCGGCCAGGTGGAATGCTTCGTCGATGGTGAAGCCGTGGTCGCGGATCAGCACCATGAGATCGAAGAGGTCGCGGGAGCGGGCGCGGTCGGCCAGCACCAGCGCTTTCATGGCAAACAGGCCCGCCAGCCCGAGCACGGCGAAGCCTTTGTCGCTGGACGACTTCGGCGATTGCGCGAGCCAGGCCAACTGGTTTGGCGGCGCCGACGATCCGCGGGCGAAGTAGGTGAGTTTCGCGCCGTCGACGACGTAGTCCCTGGCGTAATCCAGCAGCTTTCGACCGGTATTGATGCGAAAGGATTCGATCTGGCTTTGGGGCGTCAGCAGCGATACCTGGCGGCCTTCCGCTTCCAGCGCCGCCATCAGGGCGTCGATCCTGGCGGCGGGCAGTTTCGGCTCCAGGGTGGCGAAGTCGAGGTCTTCGCTCAGGCGATGGCCGATCTGCAATGCCAGGGCCGAGCCGCCCACCAGCAGCATGTTCTCCAGCAGCGCTTCGCCCTTCAGCCGCTTGAACAGGGCTCGGGTCGGGGGCGGCAGTAATTCGGTCTTAAGCGGCGCGCCCATCGATGAGGTCGACGCCGGCAGCTTCGATATTGCGCAATTGCCTTTCGAGGATGGCGCGCGGCAGGGGATCGGCGATGCGCGAAGCGACGATGGCGCGCACCCGGTCGATGCCGTAGTGGGCGCAGAGTCGGGCCACGTCCTCGAAACGCAGCGATGCGGCGGTCTTCGCGATCAGCGCGTCGTCGGAAATTTGCGGGTTGGACCAGTCGAAGGGTGCGGAGAGGCCAAGCTGACGGCTCTTGCGCGTGGCGGCGGCGCCAGGCGCCGCTTGGGCCGACGGTTCGGCCGGAGCGGTACTTCGCATCGCTGCGATCAGTTCGCGCAATGGCGCCGTCAGCGGGCTTGCCGGGTTGGCGCGAAACAGGCGCAAATTGGCCTGCCGGGCTTCTTCCACGATGCCGACGGTCACGAGGGCGTCCAGTTCGCGCGCCATGGCCGACGGCGGAACATCCCCTTCCCGTGCAATCTGCCGCAGGTGCAAGGCGCGTCCTGGTTCACCGAACAGCGCCGAAAGCGCTGCCAGTCGGGTTTTGCCGAAGAGTGCGAGGGCCATGCGACTCCTTGTTCGTATGTCACCGTATAGGGGGCAACTGTACTCAAAACGAGGACATGTTGCAAGTCGTAGCGGCTGGTTGTCGTGGCTGATGGTCAATTGGCCCTAAGCCCTGTGGACCTGGCCGGCATTTATGCTATCCGCCTGGCGCCGCGGCAGGCACGGTGTCGGCGCTTCCGCACCGGGGTATTATTCGCCTCCGGTACCTACCAGGACTCCTTTGTTGAACATCCCCCCCGTTGAACCCGGCACCGTCGGCCCTTGCCCGGTAGCTCCCGATGCCTTGCAGGGCATCAAGCGCCAGCAGACCAATCCGGCGCGCTGGAA
>JAXMJU010000396.1:0-6211 GCA_034376265.1 Sulfuritalea sp. | reverse complement strand
TCCTGCGCCGCACGCGCGCCCTGCCGCCCAACCTGCGCCCCGAATCGCAGCGCTGCCTGGCCTTCGCCGGCTGGCGCCTGGACACCGCGACGCGCGCGCTGACGGCGCCCGACGGCGTGGTGGTGCCGCTGTCCGGCGGCGAATTTCGCCTGCTGCGCATCCTGCTCGAACATCCCAACCGCGTGCTCAACCGCGACCAGTTGGTGGAGCTGATCCACGGCCGCGAGGCGGAGCCCTACGACCGCGCCATCGACGTGCAGGTCAGCCGTCTGCGCCAGCGCCTGCGCGACGAAGGCCGCGAGCCGCAACTGATCCAGACCGTGCGCGGCGAAGGCTATGTGCTGGCCGCCAGCGTCGAGGGGCGCGCATCGTGCGACTGATGCAGCGTTTGATACCGTCATCCCTGTTCGGCCGCCTGACGCTGATCCTCGTCGTCGGCCTGCTGGCGGCCCAGTTCGCCAGCATGTGGCTGCACATGGGCGAGCGGGCGCTGATCATGGCGCAAAGCCACGGCCAACTGCCCGACCTGCCGAGCCGCTTCGCCACCCACCTGCTGATCACGCTGGCGGCGGTGATCGCGGTGTCCCTGGTGGCGGTGCGCCTGGTGACGCGCCCCTTGCAACACCTGGCAGAAGCGGCCGACGCCTTCGGCAGCGACCTGGCATCGCCGCCGCTGCCGGAAACCGGCCCGACCGAAACGCGGCGTGCGGCGGAAGCCTTCAACCGCATGCAGGAACGCCTGCGCCGCCTGATCGCCGAGCGCGGCCGGGCGCTCGCCGCCGTCTCCCACGATCTGCGCACGCCGCTGACGCGCATGCGCCTGCGCGCCGAACTGGTCGATGACGAAGCGCTGCGCGCGCAGATCAACGCCGACATCGACGACATGCAGGCCATGGTCGAATCGACGCTGGATTACCTGCGCGGCCTGCGCGAGAACGAGGCGGTCCAGGCTATCGACATCGAGGCGCTGCTGGCCAGCCTGGTCGCCGACGAACAGGCGCTGGGACATCCGGTGACGCTGACCGGCCGCGTCGCCGCGCCCTATGTCGGCCGCGTGTCGACGCTCAAGCGCGCGCTCGGCAACCTGATCGACAACGCGGTGAAGTACGGCCACTCGGCGCGGATCGTAATCGAGGACAGCGCCACGGAATTGCGCCTGAGCGTCGAGGATAGCGGCCCCGGCATTGCCGAGGTCGACCTGGTTCGCGTGGTCGAACCCTATGTGCGCCTCGAAACCTCGCGCAGCCGCGAGACAGGCGGCGTCGGGCTGGGGCTGACCATCGCGCGCGACGCGGCGCTGTTGCACGGCGGCAGACTGGTGCTGGAGAATCTGCCGGCGGGCGGCCTGCGCGCCACGCTGCTGCTGCCGCGCTGAGGCAGCACGCGCAAGAGTTGGCGTTTGCCGGCCCGCGCAGCGGAATCCCCGGCAGACAGAGTCCGGCGCGGCGACACGGCGGTTTGCGTTTCGCTGCAGATACAGTTCAGCCGGCTCTGGCCAGCCACTGCTCGATCCTGTCGCGGCTGGGCACGCCGCCGGCATGCACCAGCTTGCCGTCGATCACCACGCCGGGCGTGCTCATCACGCCATAGCCCATGATGTCCTTGATCTCCTCTACCTTGTCGAGCTGGACCGCAACGCCCTTCACGCGCGCGGCTTCCTCGATCAGCTTGAGCGTGGTCTTGCAGTTGGCACAGCCGGTGCCGAGGACCTTGATATTCAACATGTGCGGGCTCCTGTGGGATGGATGGATCGTGTACCAAGGAGACGAAGCCGGCGGTAAAAGGATGCAGCCAGCGCGAACATTCACTCCGGGCGACGAACCCGGGCGGCAAGCAAGGTGATGCCCACCGCCACCGCCATCAGGCCGAAGGCGATGCCGACCTGGCTCACACGCTCGGGTGCCAGCAGCAGCAGCGCGCCCAGTTCCAGCATCATCGTGCCCGACATCAGCTTGAGCAGGCGGCCTTCGCGCTCGCTGAGCTTGCGCGCGCCGAGACTGCCGGCGAACACCGCGACGATGGCGGCCAGCGGCAGCACGTAGATCAGGTTGTAGAACGCCAGGTAACCGTAGCGCGCGGCCGGCGACAAATCGGCCAGGGTCAGCAACCGCGTATAGACCATGGGGAAGCCGGCGGTGCACAGCAGCTCGTAGAAGTTGGCGGCGATGGCCAGGAAGGCCGTGGCGGCGATCATCGCCGGCAGGTATTCGGCGCCGAGGATGTTGCGCGCGCGGCTCTTCTGGTGCGCCATCATCGACAGCAGGAACAGCAGCACGAAGAAAGCGCAGGGGTTGAAGGCGTCGATCCCGCCCAGCACCAGGGTCAGCGCCGGCAGCGAGAGGCGGGCAGGGTCCAGCGCGCCGATCAGCGGCAGATTGATGGTGGCGGGCGGCGACGGAACGGTGGCCGGCGCGTTGACCATGGCGCCCTCGGCGGCACGCGCGCGACAATCGTCGAGGCGCCGGCGCAGCGTGGCCCCGGTGGTCTCGTCGTCGCCCCAGCCGACATACATCTCGCCGCAGAACAGCCATGCCGGCACGCTGGCCGCCACGTCGCCGAGAGAACGCGCCATGCGGTCGAAGCGCTCGACGTTCTCCGGATGGAGGGTGAGTTCCAGTGCGTGCAGCCTGACCCAGGGCCGTGCCTGCGGGATGGCCTCGATGTAGGGATGGGCGGCGGTGCAATGCGGACAACTCAGCGACCAGAAGAAGTAAAGCTGCACCTGCGGCGCGCCGTCGGCGCCGGTGACGATCCACGGGTCTTCGGCGCGCGCGGCGAAGGGCGCCAGTAGCGTCAGGCAAAGCAGCAGCAAAACGCCGCAGCGCTTCATGGCCGCCGACATGCCATCAACCGCCAGAGGCGGCACCGGGAATGCAGACGACGAGTTCATGGGCTGTCATGAATTTCGCATCAGAGCAGCCAGTTGAACACATATCCCACCAGCAGGATGCCGACCGCCACCACGCCGACGAAGCTGGCGATCAACTGCGGCTTCAGCACCTTGCGCAGGATGATGATCTCGGGGGCCGACAGCGCGATCACGCTCATCATGAAGGCCAGCACCGTGCCCAGCGCCGCGCCCTTGCCCATCAGCGCCTCGACGATCGGAATGATGCCGGCGGCGTTGGTGTACATCGGCACACCGATGGCGACCGCCGCGGGCACCGACCACCAGGGCGCGTCCCTGCCCATGATCGAGGCCATGAAATCTTGCGGCACATAGCCGTGGATGCCGGCGCCCAGCGCGATGCCGGCGAGGATGTAGGGCCAGACCTTGCCGACGATCTCATGCACGTGGGAAAAGCCGCTGTCGAGGCGTTCGCCCCAGGAGAGCGCCGCGGTGCCGACATCACCGACGACCGGCTGGCTGTTCTGCATCGCGCGCACCCAGTCTTCCAGGTGCTGCTCCATGCCCAGCTTGCCGATCACCAAGCCGGCGACGATGGCGACCAGCAGGCCCATCACCAGGTAGTGCGCCGCGACCTTCCAGCCGAACATGCCGAACAGCAGGGCCAGCGCCACCTCATTGACCATCGGCGCCGAGATCAGGAAGGAAAAGGTGATCCCCAGCGGTACGCCGGCCTGCAGGAAGCCGATGAACAGCGGCACGGCGGAACAGGAGCAGAAGGGCGTGACGATGCCCAGGCTGGCGGCCATCGCGTTGCCGACTCCAAGGCGACGACCGGACAACATCGCGCGCGTGCGTTCGGGCGAAACGAAGGTATGCACAATGCCCATGACGAACACGATGCCGGTGAGCAGCAGCAGCACCTTGGGCGTGTCGTAGAAGAAGAATTGCAGCGCGCCGCCCAAATGGCTGGCGCGATCCACCGGCAGCGCCGCGACCAGCGCCTCGGAGACGGGGATCAGCGTCTGGTACAGCGCAAACCAGAGCACGGCCGCCAGCGCCAGGAAGATGAAGGGCTGTTGGCCGGGCCAGCGTTTGAGTTGGATGGCAAGGGCTTGCATGCAGGGGTCTCCGGAGCGAGGACAAGGGAAACAATTCCCTCTTTGATCAGGAGACGAATGCAGCGACAAAAGGATGCAGGCGAGCGGAAAACCTTGCGCCGGTGAGGGCTGGACAGGATGGGGCGGCAAGGCTCATGGGGTTCGGCCGAGCGAAGCTCCACGCCACGAAGAGCGGCCGACGGCGGGACCCCGCTCGATCGCCTATGCCCGTTTGGGAGAGGGGTTCGACGCTCGATAGCTCAGCACGGCCGCTTTGCACAATACTGAAAGTTGCCGCCGTCTCGCCAGCGCCAACTCTTGGAGGCGGTCAGCGTTCGGCGCCGACATCGAAGCCCATACGGCCGGCTTCGGTCAGTCGTATTTCCGGCTCATGTGGTCTCCCACAGGGCGCGGATGGGAACGGCATACAAGCCGTCGCCAAATCCGGCACTCAGTTCTCCGTCGTGCAGTACGACGCCGGCGGCAAAGCGCTTGCCCGCGGCGTCCTTCAGCTTGCGCAGGCCGCGGAAGTCGCGCGCGGTCACGGTGGCCGAGGCTTTTACTTCCACCCCGGTCACCCGGCCGGCATCGTGCTCCATCACGATATCTACTTCGGCGCCGTCCTTGTCGCGATAGTGGTGAAAACGGATCTCCTGCGACTGCCAACTTGCTTGCCGACGAAGCTCCTGCAACACGAAAGTCTCCAGCAACTGGCCCAGCGTACCGCGATCCTGCGTCAGCGCATCGGCATCAAGGCCCAGCAGGGCACAGGCGAGCCCCGTGTCGCCGAGGTGCAGTTTCGGTGTCTTGACGAGGCGGCTTAGGCGGTTGGTGTGCCACGGCGGGAGTTCCTCCAGAAGAAAGACCCGTTCCAGCAGCGTGACGTAATCGCGGATGGTAGGGCGGCTCAACTGGAAAGGGCTCGCCAGATCACTGATGTTGATCAGCCGGGCCGTCTGGCCGGCGGCAAGCGCCAGCAACCGGGGTAGCGCATCGAGCGAGGCGATGCGCGCCAGGTCGCGGACATCGCGCTGGACGAGTGTCTCGATGTAGTCGCGATACCAAGTGGCGCGGCGGCGCTGGGTTGCCCGGGCCAACGCAGCAGGATAGCCGCCGGCGGCGACGCGCTCGGCCAGCGCCTTGCCCAAGCGTTCGGCCTTGCGGGTCTTGAAGGTACCGGCGAACAGCGTATCGAGAAAGCGCGGGCGGCGCCCGGTCAGTTCGCACTGCGCCAGCGGGTGCAGGCGCAGGATGCCCATGCGCCCGGCCAGCGATTCGGCCAGGGTCGGCAGTAATAGCACGTTGGCCGACCCGGTGAGCAGGAAGCGGCCAGGGACGCGTCGTCGGTCCACGGCCGACTTAAGGCTGCTGAAGATGTTCGGCGCCCGCTGCACCTCGTCGAGAATCACCCGCTCGGGGAGATCGGCGATGAAGCCCACGGGATCGGCCATCGCCGCCGCGAGCGTCAGCTCGTCGTCGAAGCTGAAATAGGCGTAGCCCCGCTTCTGGCCCGCCATCTGCGCCAATGTGGTCTTGCCGCACTGGCGCGGTCCATGAATCAGGACAACGGGTGTATCGGCCAGCGCCTCGACCAGGCCGGGTTCGGCAAAACGGGAATAGATGTGGTCGGCTGGCATTGCGGCCAATTGTAAACTTCAGTGTCGTCCAATTGCAAGGATATGTTGCGGCTAATCGAAAGTTTTCGACTCCGGCTCGTTGCAGGTATTCTGTCGGCAATCGAAGGTCTGGCCTGGTCGACAAGCGCTGCACCGCGCTCTGCTTCGCCAGTGCTGCAACCGCTGTAGGGCCGAATTCAGTCGGCCAGGGTGGATGGTTTTGTAGGGCCGGCTTCAGCCGGCCAGGGTGGATGGCGGACTGAAGTCCGCCCTGCGGTCTGCCCCACAATCCGCACAGAACGGCGCCGCCGTCCCGCAAGAGTTGGCGCTGGCGCTACGGCGCCGCAGGCTCAGGCCTCGGGTTGGCGCGGGACGAAGCAGCACACCGCGCCGCCGGCATCGAAGCTGACCTGGCAGGCCACGGTCAGGCGCGCCTTGAGCCGCGCCCGCGCCCGTTGCAGGCGCGACTTGGCGCCCGGCAGGCTGAGTCCGAGGCGGGCGGCGTAGTCCTTCTGGGTCATGCCTTCGATGTCGCAGCAGGTGATCGCGTCGCGATCCTCCGCCGCCAGTTCGGCCAGCACGCGCGGCAGGCATTGCGCCAGGCCATCGACCGGCGCCAGCACGGCTGCGGGCTCGGCGGCGAGGTC
>JAXMJU010000395.1:0-31784 GCA_034376265.1 Sulfuritalea sp. | reverse complement strand
TTGGTGCGCGAGTTCCGCGATAAGCATCCGCAGTTCGCCGCGACCGCCGTGGTGCCGGTGACCACGCCGGATTTTTCGGGTTGCCTCGAATCGGGCTTTGCGCTGGCCATGGAAGCCATCGTCGACGTGATGGTGGCGGACACCAGAGAGTTGGCGCTGGTGGCACGCCGAAAAAAGCAGGTCAACGTGCTCTGCGCCTCGATGCTGACCCCGGGCGACACCGAGGCGATCCGCGACTGGATCGAGGCCTTCGGCCTGCGCCCGGTGCTGCTGCCCGATATCGGCGATTCGCTCGACGGCCACCTGGTCGATGCCGAGACCACGCCGCTGACCCTGGGCGGCACGCCGAAGAGCGAAATTGCCAGCATGGGCGAATCGATCGCGACTCTCGTTATCGGCCGCTCGCTGGCCAAGGCGGCCGACCTGCTCAAGCAACGTACCGGCGTGCCCGATTACCGCTTCGACCACCTGCTCGGGCTCGATGCCTGCGACGCCTTCACGCAGGCTTTGGCGGAAATCTCGGGCCAGCCGGTGCCGGCCAGGATCGACCGCCAGCGCGCCCAGTTGCAGGACGCGATGGTCGACACGCATTTCATGACCGGTTTCCTGCGCGTCGGCATCGCCGCCGATCCCGACCTGCTGCTCGCGCTGGGCCAATTTCTTGCCGGTGTTGGTGCCGAAATAGTTTCAGCGGTCGCCCCGGCCCGCGCCGAGGCGCTGACTGACATGCCAAGCGCCTCGGTGCAAATCGGCGACCTCGAAGACCTCGAACGCGGCGCGGCGGCTGGACGCGCGCAGTTGCTGATCTCCAACTCGCACGCCGCGCAGGCCGCCGAGCGTCTGCGGATTCCGCTGCTGCGCGCCGGCTTTCCGCAATACGACTGGGTCGGCGGCTATGCGCGGACCTGGGTCGGCTATCGCGGCGCGCGCGCGGCCCTGTTCGACATCGCCAACCTTTTCCTGGGCAACCACCATGACACCCCTGCCTATCGATCCATCTACCGCACCGACGCCAGCCGCGATCCGCAAGAACGGACGCCGGCTGGCGCTGGCCTGGTCCGCCACTAGCGACGCGCCGGCCATGCTCAGGCTTGCCTTCGCCTCCGATGACCGCGCCACGGTCAACCAGCACTTCGGCGCCGCCGTCGGCTTCGCCATCTATGCGCTGGACGGCGAACGCTGGCAGCTGGTCGAACTGGCCGAATTCCCGCCCGAAACCATGGACGGCAACGAGAGCAAGCTGCCGGCCAAGATCGCCACGCTGGCCGGCTGCGCCGCCGTGTATTGCCTGGCCGCCGGCGGCTCGGCGGTCAAGCAGTTGCTGGCGGCCGGCGTGCAGCCGATCCGCCTCGACGACGCGGCGCCGATCGAGCCCCTGCTGAAGCAGATCAGCAGCGCGGTCCGTGACGGCGGCATTCCCTGGGTGGACAAGGCACTGCGCAAGAACGGCGACGCCGCGCGCTTCGCGCGCATGGCGGCCGACGGCTGGGAGGAATGATGGCGCGCATGCTGCATGCCGCCGCCCGCATCGTGTCCTTGCAGGACGGCATGGCGCTGGTGCGCCTCGATGCGCCGGCCGCCTGCGGCAGTTGCGGCGCGCAGGGCGCCTGCGGCGGCGCGCGGGCGCGCCTGTTCCGCGTTGCGGTGGCGACGGGCGTCGGCGCCGGCGACCGGGTGTTGTTGCAGTTGCCCGAGAAGAATCTCAACCGCAGCGCCTTGCTGGCCTATCTGCTGCCCGCCGCAACGATGCTGCTCGGTGCCCTGTTGCTGGCTGTCGGCGGCGACACGCTGGCGGCGCTGGGCGCGGCGCTGGGCCTGGGCCTGGGCCTGATCTGCCTGCGCATCTTTGGACGCCGCAGCGTCGACAGCGGCATCCGTGCCTGTCACCCCAATTCAACTCAAGGAGCATCGCCATGACCGCAATCGCCCTCCTCGCCGCCGAAACCGCCGACGACCCGATCTACCAGACCGACTTCATCGTCGAAATGCTGCGCCAGACGCGCGCGCTGGACAGCTACGGGCAGTGGGACGGCAAGACGCCGCAGCAGATCCTCGACAGCTACGTGCTGACCAAGGAGCGCAAGCGCGAGATCCCGGTCATCGGCGATCCCGACGACCAGATCATTGCGCGCGTCAAATCCTTCCACAACGCGATCGCGGTGCTGATCGAAAAGGAATGCGGCCTCATGGCCGTGCCCTTCGTGCAACTCACGCACGAAGGCTTCGGCCGCGCCCTGATCGTGGTCGGCAAGCTGGTGGTGATGGACCGCACGCTGCGCGACGTGCATCGCTTCGGCTTCGAGAGCCTGTCGAAGATGAAGACCGAGGCCGACAAGTATCTCGGCGTGGCGTTGGAAATCATCGGTAAATATCCCGAGGTGGCAGGGCTCTGAGATGACCGACAACGAACTCAAGGACCTCGACCGCGAGGTCCGAAAACTCAAGCGCATCGCCAGCGAATGGGCCGGCCGCCTGCACGACCTGGTCGAGGACAGGTTGCCGGCCGCCTACGCTGAAATCCCCCAAATCTCCCAGGGCACGCTCGCCGCCTGTGAGGCCTGGGCGGAAGCCAGCGCGCGGCTGCAGGCGGCGCAGCAAGGCGCGGCATCATGAGCGCAATTGTCGGGATTACCCGCGGCGGCACCGAGTGGACGCCGCAGTTCGCCGTCGCCATCGACCCGAAGAAATGCATCGGCTGCGGCCGCTGCTACAAGGTCTGCCCGCGCCGCGTGCTCGACCTGGTGGAACGCGGCGAGGACCAGATGGACGAGGACGAGGACTACGACGACGACCAGATGATGGTCATGACCATCGCCGACGGCGGCGATTGCATCGGCTGCGGCTCCTGCGGCCGCGTCTGCCCCAAGGGTTGCTACAGCTATTCCAGCGCGGCAGCGTGACGTCCCGGCGCGCACGCGGCATGTCGTGTTTGCAACAAACGCGCCGTGTCGCCAGCGCCAACTTTCGTAAAAACAGGCAGTTGCCGACGTGGCACGGGCTTTGCGCCTTATCGCCTGACGCAGCCCAAAAACGACACCCCTTCCCCAAGGAGAACCGCCATGATCAATCTGACCCCTGCCGCAGCCAAGGCCATCAACCGCTTCATCAAGGGCGCCGAGAATCCGGTCGCCGGGCTGCGCATCTTCGTTTCCGGCGGCGGTTGCGCCGGCCTGCAATACGGCCTGCGCCTGGAGCAGGACAAGGCCGAGGACGACTATGAATTCGACATTGGCGCCGGCGCCAGGCTGCTGGTCGACCCGATGAGCCGGCCGATGCTGGAAGGCCTGACGGTGGATTTCGTCGACAGCCTGACCCAGACCGGCTTCAAGTTCAACAACCCGAATGCCACCGGCGGCTGCGCCTGCGGCCAGTCCTTCTCCGCCTGAGGATAGATGCCATGTGGGATTACTCAGAAAAGGTCCGCGAGCATTTCTTCAACCCGCGCAACTCGGGACCGCTGGAAAATGCCAACGGCACCGGCGACGTCGGCTCGATCAAGTGCGGCGACGCGCTGCGCCTGATGCTCAAGGTGAACCCCGAGACCGAGATCATCGAGGACGCGCATTTCCAGACCTTCGGTTGCGGCTCGGCGATCGCCTCGAGTTCGGCGTTGACGGAAATCATCAAGGGCAAGACGCTGGATGACGCCTTGAAGGTCAGCAACCAGGACATCGCCGACTACCTCGACGGCCTGCCGCCGGAAAAAATGCACTGCTCGGTGATGGGCCGCGAGGCGCTGCAGGCGGCGGTGGCCAACTACCGCGGCGAGGTCTGGAGCGACGACCACGAGGAAGGCGACCTGGTCTGCAAGTGCTTCGCCATCGATGCCGTGATGATCGAAGACACCGTGCGCGCCAACGGTCTCAGGACGCGCGAGGAAGTCACCAACTACACCAAAGCCGGCGGCGGCTGCTCGGCCTGCCACGAAAAGATCGAAGACGCGCTGATCGCCGTGAATGGCCGCCTGTATTCGAGCGAGCCGAGGCCGAAGAAGGAAGCCCCGGCGGAATCCCCGGTCAAACCCCGGCTCACCAATTACCAGCGCATCCGCAAGATCGAGGACACGCTGGAAGCCATCCGCCCCATGCTGCAGCGCGACCACGGCGACGTGACCCTGGTCGAGGTCGACGGCAAGAAGATCTACGTCGCGCTGTCCGGCGCCTGCCAGGGCTGCCAAATGGAGGCGGCGACCCTGGGCGGCATTCAGCACAAACTGGTCGAGGCGCTGGGCGAACTGGTGCAGGTGCTGCCGGTCGCAGCGCTGGCCCACACCTGAGGACGCAGACATGAGCATGAAACCGATCTACATGGACAATAACGCCACCACGGCCTGCGATCCGGCCGTGGTCGAAGCCATGCTGCCCTTCTTCACCGAACAGTTCGGCAATGCCTCGTCGATCCACAGCTTCGGTGCCCAGGTCGGCAAGGCGCTGAAGCAGGCGCGCGGCCAGGTGCAGACCCTGCTGGGCGCGGCCCACGATTCGGAAATCGTATTCACTTCCTGCGGCACCGAGTCCGATTCGACGGCCATCCTCTCGGCGATCAGGGCCCAGCCCGAACGGCGCACGATCGTCACCACGGTGGTCGAGCATGCGGCCATCCTCAGCCTGTGCGAGCAGCTCGAAAAAGAGGGCTACGTGGTGCACAAACTGAAGGTCAACAAGAAGGGCCGCGTCGACCTCGACGAGTACAAGTCCTTGCTCAACGATCGCGTCGCCATCGTCTCCGTCATGTGGGCCAACAACGAGACCGGGACGATTTTCCCGGTCGAGGAAATGGCCGAGATGGCGCATGAAAAAGGCATCATGTTCCACACCGACGCGGTGCAGGCCGTGGGCAAGCTGCCTATCGACCTGAAGAGCACCAAGATCGACATGCTCTCGCTTTCGGGCCACAAGCTGCACGCGCCGAAAGGCATCGGCGTGCTCTACCTGCGGCGCAACACGCGCTTCCGCCCGCTCTTGCGCGGCGGCCACCAGGAACGCGGGCGGCGCGCCGGGACCGAGAACTCGGCCTCCATCGTCGGACTCGGCGTCGCCTGCGAACTGGCGCTGCAGCACATGGCTGAGGAGAACACCGTGGTCAAGCGTCTGCGCGACCGCCTGGAGCGCGGCATCCTGGCCAAGGTGCCCCATGCCTTCGTCAATGGCGACACGCTCTACCGCCTGCCCAACACCGCCAGTATCGCCTTCGAATACGTCGAGGGCGAAGGCATCCTGCTCATGCTCAACAAGCAGGGCATCGCCGCCTCGAGCGGCTCGGCCTGCACCTCGGGATCGCTGGAACCCTCGCACGTCATGCGCGCCATGGGCATTCCCTACACGGCCGCGCACGGCACCATCCGCTTTTCGCTGTCGCGCTACAACACCGAAGAGGAAGTGGATCGCGTGATCGCCGCGGTGCCGCCGATCATCGCCCAGCTGCGCAAGCTCTCGCCCTACTGGAGCGGCGAAGGCC
This sequence comes from Sulfuritalea sp., assembly GCA_034376265.1. Lineage (GTDB taxonomy): Bacteria > Pseudomonadota > Gammaproteobacteria > Burkholderiales > Rhodocyclaceae > Sulfuritalea. The sequence goes on along the minus strand of JAXMJU010000395.1, from coordinate 26,327 downwards.
CGGTAACGAATCCGCAGCAGGCCTTCCAGCCCGAGTACGCCTGACGCCGCTCAGGCTTTTTGACAAGCCGCGGGCGTCATCGCGTGACCGCCTCATTCGACAGTGACGCTTTTGGCCAGATTGCGCGGCTTGTCCACGTCCGTGCCCTTGACCAGCGCCACATGATAGGAAAGCAGTTGTAGCGGCAACACGTGCAGCACGGGCGAGAGCAGGCCGTAGTGCTCGGGCAGGCGCAGCACATGCACGCCGTCTTCCGCATCCACCGCGGAATCGGCATCGGCGAAGACGTAGAGCTCGCCGCCGCGCGCGGCGACTTCCTTGAGGTTGGACTTGAGCTTTTCCAGCAGGGCATCGTTGGGTGCGATGCTGATCACCGGCATGGTCCTGTCCACCAGCGCCAGCGGGCCGTGCTTGAGCTCGCCGGCGGGGTAGCCCTCGGCGTGGATGTAGGAGATTTCCTTGAGCTTCAGCGCGCCTTCCAGCGCGATCGGATAGTGGTGGCCGCGGCCGAGGAACAGCGCATGCTGCTTGTCGGCGAAGCGCGCGGCCCAGGCTTTGATTTCGGGTTCGAGGGCCAGCACTTTCTGCACCGCCACCGGCAAGTGGCGCAGCGCCGTCAGATGCGCGGCTTCCTGCTCGGCGCTCAGGCGCCCGGCCTGCTTGGCCAGCGTTACGGCGAGCAGGAACAGCGCCGCCAGCTGGGTGGTGAAGGCCTTGGTCGAGGCGACGCCGATCTCGGGTCCGGCGCGGGTCAGGAAGCGCAGCGCGCATTCGCGCACGATGGCGGATTCGGGGACGTTGCAGATGGCCAGCGTGCGGCCCATGCCGAGCGCCCTGGCATGCTTGACCGAGGCCAGCGTGTCGGCGGTTTCGCCGGACTGGGAGATCGCCACCACCAGCTGTTCTGGATTCGGCACCGAAACTCGGTAACGATATTCGCTGGCGATTTCAACGCTGCAGGGAATGCCCGCCAGCTGCTCGATCCAGTAGCGCGCGACGAGGCCGGAGTGGTAGCTGGTGCCGCAGGCGAGGATCAGCACCGCGCGCACGCCGGAGAGCATTTCCGGCGCGGCGACGCCGAACAGGTTGGGGCTCAGGGTCTGCGCACCGCCGATCATTTCCAGCGTCGCGGCCAGCGCCTGCGGCTGCTCGAAGATCTCCTTCTGCATGTAGTGCCGGTAGTCGCCGAGTTCGACATCGTCGGCCGAGAGCGTGCTTTCATGCACCGGGCGATCGGCGGGCACGTGCGCCGCCGTACCGCCAGCGTCAACTATGCGGATCGCATCGCGGCGGATTTCGGCGACGTCGCCGTCTTCGAGATAGATCATGCGCCGCGTGACCTGCAGCAGGGCCGCGGCATCGGACGCCGCGTAATTGCCGTCCGCGCCGAGACCCAGCAGCAGCGGCGCGCCATGGCGGGCAACGACGATGCTGTCGTCCCACTCGCGCAGCACGGCAATCGCATAGGCGCCGGTCAGGCGCGCGGTCGCCAGGCGTACTGCGGCGAGCAGGTCGGGCGCCGACTGCAGCGTGTGCTGGATCAGGTGGGCGATGACCTCGGTGTCGGTATCCGAATTGAAGACGTAGCCGGCGGCCAGCAGTTCCCGCCTGAGCTCGACGTAGTTCTCGATGATGCCGTTGTGCACCACCGCCAGCCCGGCCGACACATGCGGATGCGCGTTGCGCTCGGAAGGCACGCCGTGCGTGGCCCAGCGCGTGTGGGCGATGCCGTGGTGCGCCGTCTGGCCCGCGGCCTGCAGCGCCAGTTCGGCGACGCGGCCGACACTGCGCAGGCGCGTCAGGGTCGGGTTGAGCAGCGCCAGGCCGGCCGAGTCGTAGCCGCGATATTCAAGCTTGGTGAGGCCTTCGATCAGCACCGGGACGATGTTGCGCGCGGCAACGGCTGCGACGATGCCGCACATGGTTCAGTCCTTTTTCTGCGGTTTCTGGGTCTTGACCGGCCGCTTCCAGCCGGGCACGGCGACCTGCTTGGCGCGCGACACGGTGAGCTGGTCGGGCGGCGCGTCGCGCGTCAGCGTGGTGCCGGCGCCCAGCGTGGCGCCGCGGCCGACGGTGACCGGTGCCACCAGTTGGGTGTCGGAGCCGATGAAGACGTCGTCCTCGATCACGGTGCGGAACTTGTTGGCGCCGTCGTAATTGCAGGTGATGGTGCCGGCACCGACATTGACGCGGCTGCCTATCGTGGCGTCGCCGAGATAGGCCAGGTGATTGGCCTTGGAGTGATCGGCGATGCGGGAATTCTTGACTTCGACGAAGTTGCCGATATGCACATCGCTGCCGAGTTCGGTGCCGGGACGCAGCCGGGCGAAGGGGCCGACGATGCTGCCGGCGCCAACCACCGCGTCTTCCAGCACACAGTTGGCCTTGATGCGCACACCGTCGCCCAGCACCACGCGGCCCTCGAACACACAATTGACGTCGATGCTGACGTCGCGGCCGCAGACCAGCTCACCGCGCACGTCGATGCGCGCCGGGTCGGCCAGCGTCACGCCGGCTTCCATCAGCGCATCGGCGACATTGCGCTGATGCACGCGCTCCAGCGCGGCGAGCTGCAGCTTGCTGTTGACGCCTTCGGTTTCCCACGCCGCGGCGGGATGCGCGGTGACCACCGGCATGCCTTCGGCGACCGCCAGGGCGACGATGTCGGTCAGGTAGTACTCGCCCTGCGCGTTGCGATTGCCCAGTGTCGGCAGCCAGCGCGCCAGCGCCACAGTCGGCGCAACCAAAATGCCGGTGTTGATTTCGCGGATCGCCTTTTCGGCATCGTCGGCGTCCTTCTCCTCGACGATGCGCGTGACCAGTCCCTCGCTTCTGACGATGCGGCCATAACCTTGTGGCTGGTCGAGATGGGCGGTGAGCAGCGCCAGGCTGGAGCTGCCGGCCGCTGCGATCAGGCGCCTGAGCGTATCAACGCGCGTCAGCGGCACGTCGCCGTAGAGCACAAGAGTTGGCGCTGACGCCACGGTGGCCGGCATGGCTTGCAACACCGCATGGCCGGTGCCGAGCTGAGGTTCCTGTCGCGCCCAGTTCAGGTCGGGGGCATCGAGCGCCTCACGCACGCGCTCGCCGCCGTGGCCATACACGACGCAGATTTTCCCGGCGCCGAGTTCGCGCGCGGTGTCGATCACATGTCCCAGCAAGGCCTTTCCCGCCAGCGGATGCAAGACCTTGGGCAAGTCGGAATGCATCCGCTTGCCCTGCCCCGCGGCGAGAATGACGACGTTCACCTCAGGCGCAGAGCTTGTGAAGAAATCGTAGCGAGCGGGCCGCAGCGGGGTGCGGCCGGAGCGCAGCTACCGGAATGTACGTTCTTGTACATGAGGATAGCCGCGGTTGCCAAATGAGCCGCCCAAGCCCCGATCCGGCGCGCGCAGTAGATTTATTCATAAGCTATCAACGCGGCAGGATGCTGGTGCCCATCAGGAACTGATCGACAGTGCGTGCACACTGGCGGCCTTCGCGGATCGCCCAGACCACCAGCGACTGGCCGCGCCGCATGTCGCCGGCGGCGAACACGCCGGGCACCGTGGTGCTGTAGGCCTGTTCGCCTTCGGTATTGGCGCGCGCATTGCCGCGGCCATCCTTGTCGATGCCGAAGGCATCGAGTATGCCGCCCACCGGATTGACGAAGCCCATGGCGAGGAAGGCGAAGTCGGCCGGAATCTCGAATTCGGAACCGGGCACTTCGCTCATCTTGTTGCCTTCCCATGCCAGGCGCACGGCCTTGATGGCCTTGAGGCGGCCATTTTCACCGACGAATTCCTTGGTGCCGATGGCCCAGTCGCGCGCGCAGCCCTCGGCGTGCGACGACGAGGTGCGCATTTTCAGCGGCCAGTAGGGCCAGGTCAGCGGGCCGTTCTCCTGCTCGGGCGGACGCGGCATCAGCTCGATCTGGGTGATGCTGGCCGCGCCGTGGCGATTCGAAGTGCCGACGCAGTCCGAGCCGGTATCGCCGCCGCCGATGACGACGACATGCTTGCCGTGCACGTTGATCGGATTCTTGCTGCCGCCGGAGACTTCCTTGTTCTGCGGGATGAGGAATTCGAGCGCGAAATGCACGCCCCCGAGTTCGCGTCCCGGCACCGGCAGGTCGCGCGGATTCTCGGCGCCGCCGGCGAGGATCACGGCATCGAAATCCTTCTTCAGCTGCTCCGGGCTGACGGTCTTCGTCGCATCGTTGACCACGCCCTTGGGCAGGGCCGCGTCGGTGACCATGGTTCCGGTGACGAACTTGACGCCCTCCGCCTTCATCTGCGCCATGCGCCAGTCGATCAGGCGCTTGTCCAGCTTGAAATCGGGAATGCCGTAGCGCAGCAGGCCGCCGATGCGGTCGTTCTTCTCGAACACCGTGACGGCATGGCCGACGCGCGCCAGCTGCTGCGCCGCGGCCAGCCCGGCCGGGCCGGAGCCGACGATGGCGATCTTCTTGCCGGTCTTGTGCGCCGCCGGTTGCGGCACGACCCAGCCGTTTTCGCCGGCCTTGTCGATGATGGCGCGTTCGATCGACTTGATGCCGACCGGGGTTTGCGGAATGTTCAGGGTGCAGGCCGCCTCGCAGGGCGCGGGACAGATGCGGCTGGTGAGTTCCGGAAAGTTGTTGGTCGAATGCAGGGTCTCGATCGCCTCGCGCCAGCGGCCCTTGTAGACCAGGTCGTTCCAGTCCGGAATCAGGTTGTTGACCGGGCAGCCGTTGTTGCAGAAGGGAATGCCGCAGTCCATGCAGCGCGCGCCCTGAATTTTCGCCTGCTCGTCGCTCAGGTGCGGGATGAACTCGTGGTAATGGAGAACTCGCGTCGCGGCCTTTTCGTAGGTTTCCGAGATGCGCTGGAATTCGAGGAATCCGGTGGGCTTGCCCATTACGCTGCTTCCTTCAGTTGCGTTGCCGCGAGCTCTTTCAGGGCGCGGCGGTATTCATGCGGGAAGACCTTGACGAACTTGCCGCGCGCCTTGGCCCAGTCGGCCAGCAGCGCCTTGGCGCGCTCGCTGCCGGACAGCTTGGCGTGCTGCTCGATCATCTGCTTGAGCTGCGCCTCGTCGGCCTGCTCGCGGTGCCGCATGCCGTCGTCGGGCTGATGCGCCTCGGGCAGCACCGGGTCGAGTGCGACCATGGCCAGGTTGCAGCGCTGGGCAAACATGCCGTCCTCGTCATACACATAGGCGATGCCACCCGACATGCCGGCAGCGAAGTTGCGGCCGGTGAGACCGAGCACGGCCACCGTGCCGCCGGTCATGTATTCACAGCCGTGATCGCCGGTGCCTTCGACCACCGCCGTGGCGCCCGAATTGCGCACGGCGAAACGCTCGCCGGCAACGCCGCGGAAATACACGTCGCCGGCGATGGCGCCATAGAGCACCGTATTGCCAACGATGATGTTCTCGCAAGGCACGCCGCGGAAAGCCGCGGGCGGACGCACGATGATGCGGCCGCCGGAGAGGCCCTTGCCGACGTAGTCGTTGGCTTCGCCGGTCAGGTCGAGCGTGATGCCGCGCGCGAGGAAAGCACCGAAGCTCTGTCCGGCGGTGCCGGTGAACTTGATCGTGATGCTGTTGTCGGGCAAGCCCTCGTGGCCCTTGCGCTTGGCCACTTCGTGCGACAGCAGGGTGCCGACCGTGCGGTTCTGGTTGCGGATCGCGGAGTCGATCACCAGCTTTTCGCCGCGTTCCAGCGCCGGCATGGCCTTGGCGATCAGACTGTGGTCGAGCGCGCGCGACAGGCCGTGGTCCTGGACTTCGCTATGGCAACAGGCGACGCCGGGCAGCGCCGGCTGGCGGTAGAAAATCCGCGAGAAGTCGAGCCCCCTGGCCTTCCAGTGGTCGACGCCCTTCCTCATGTCGAGCAGGTCGGAGCGGCCGATCAGTTCGTCGAACTTGCGGATGCCCAGCTGCGCCATGTATTCGCGCACTTCCTCGGCAACGAAGAAGAAGTAATTGACGACATGCTCGGGCTGGCCGGAGAAGCGCGCGCGCAGCACCGGGTCCTGGGTCGCGACACCGGCCGGACAGGTGTTGAGGTGGCACTTGCGCATCATGATGCAGCCTTCGACCACCAGCGGCGCCGTGGCGAAGCCGAACTCGTCGGCGCCGAGCAGGGCGCCGATCAGCACGTCGCGGCCGGTCTTCATCTGGCCGTCGGCCTGGACCCGCACGCGACCGCGCAGGCGGTTGAGCACCAGGGTCTGCTGCGTCTCGGCCAGGCCCAGTTCCCAGGGCGTACCGGCATGCTTGATCGAGGAAATCGGCGAAGCGCCGGTACCGCCGTCATGGCCGGCGATCACCACATGGTCGGCCTTGGCCTTGACCACGCCGGCGGCCACCGTGCCGACGCCGATTTCCGACACCAGCTTGACCGAAACGCTGGCCTGCGGATTGGAGTTCTTCAGGTCGTGGATCAGTTGCGCCAGATCCTCGATCGAGTAGATGTCGTGGTGCGGCGGCGGCGAAATCAGTTGCACGCCGGGCACCGAGTGGCGCAGGAAACCGATGTATTCGGAGACCTTGTGACCCGGCAGCTGGCCGCCTTCGCCGGGCTTGGCGCCCTGCGCCATCTTGATCTGCAGCTGGTCGGCGTTGGCCAGGTATTCGGCGGTGACGCCGAAGCGGCCGGAAGCCACCTGCTTGATCGCCGAGCGCAGGCTGTCGCCGGCCTGGAGCGGAATGTCGCGCGCGATGCGGCTCTTGCCGATCACGCTGGCCAGCGTGCTGCCGGCGGCAACGGGCTTGTAGCGCATGCGGTCCTCGCCGCCCTCGCCGGTGTTCGACTTGCCGCCGATGCGGTTCATGGCGATCGCCAACGTGGTGTGGGCTTCGGTCGAGATGCTGCCCAGCGACATCGCGCCGGTGGCGAAGCGCTTGACGATTTCCTTGGCCGGCTCGACCTGGTCGAGGGCGATCGGCGCGGCGGCAGGACGGATCTCGAACAGGCCGCGCAGGGTCATGTGGCGCACGCCCTGATCGTTGACCAGCTTGGCATATTCCTTGTAGGTCTCGGTCTTGCCCGAGCGCGTCGCATGCTGCAGCTTGGCGATCACGTCCGGCGTCCACATGTGTTCTTCGCCGCGAACCCTGAATGCATATTCGCCGCCGCAGTCGAGCATGGCGGCGAGCAGCGGGTTGGCGCTCCAGGCGTCGGCATGGGTGCGCAACGCTTCTTCGGCCACTTCCTTCAAGCCGATGCCTTCGACCTTGGTCGGCGTACCGGCAAAGTAGCGGTTGACCAGGTCGGAGGACAGGCCGACCGCCTCGAAAATCTGCGCGCCGCAGTAGGACTGGTAGGTCGAAATGCCCATCTTCGACATCACCTTCATCAGGCCCTTGTTGATGGCCTTGACGTAGTTCTTCTGGGCATCGTAGGCGGTGGGCTTGTTCGGCAACTGGGCCGCGATGGCGGCGATGCTCTCGAAGGCGAGCCAGGGATGGATCGCCTGCGCGCCGTAACCCGCCAGCGTGGCGAAGTGATGCACCTCGCGCGCGGCGCCGGTCTCGACCACCAGGCCGCAGGAGGTGCGCAGTCCGATCTTCACCAGATGCTGGTGCACGGCGGAACATGCCAGCAGCGCCGGGATCGGCGCGCGTTCAGGGTTGACGCCGCGGTCGGAGAGAATCACCACGTTGTAGCCCGCCGTCACGGCTTGTTCGGCGCGGGTACAAACCTGGTACAGGGAGCGGCCAAGGCCCGCCGAGCCCTCGGCAGCGTCGGTCGTGATATCGACCACGATGGGCCGGAAAGTGCCCTTGGTCAGCATGTCGATGCTCTTCAGCTTGGCTATGTCGGCCGGCGACAGCACCGGTTGATGCACCTCCAGGCGCGGCGTCGGCTCGGTCTCGTCGATTCCCAGCAAGTTGGGGTTGGGGCTGACCAGGGAAATCAGCGACATGACGATCTCTTCGCGGATCGGGTCGATCGGCGGATTCGTCACCTGGGCGAACAACTGCTTGAAGTAGTTGAACAGCGGCTTGGGCCGGTCCGACAGCACCGGCAGCGAAGTGTCGTTGCCCATTGCACCCGTGGCTTCCTCGCCGAGGGTGGCCATCGGCTCGAGGATGAACTTGAAGTCTTCCTGCGTGTAGCCGAAAGCCTGCTGCACTTTCAGCAAGGGGCCCTTGAGGTTTTCCTGCAGCTTGACCACCGGCAGGTCGTCGACGAAATAACGCGAAGCCTCGATCCACTTGCGGTAAGGCTTGGCGGTGGACATGGTGCGCTTGAGTTCGGTGTCGTCGATGATGCGGCCCTGTTCGAGATCGATGAGGAACATCTTGCCGGGTTGCAGGCGCCACTTCTTGACGATGCGCTCCTGGGCGATCGGCAGCACGCCGATCTCGGAAGACATCACCACCAGATCGTCGTCGGTGATCAGATAGCGCGCGGGACGCAGGCCGTTGCGGTCGAGCGTGGCGCCGATCTGGCGGCCGTCGGTGAAGGCGACCGCGGCCGGGCCGTCCCACGGCTCCATCAGCGCCATGTGGTATTCGTAGAAGGCGCGGCGTTCCTCGTCCATCAGCGGATTGCCGGCCCAGGCTTCGGGAATCAGCATCATCATGGCGTGGGCCAGGCTGTAGCCGCCCATCACCAGCAGTTCCAGGGCATTGTCGAAGGAGGCGGAATCCGACTGGCCGTCGTAAATCAGCGGCCAGACCTTTTCCAGATCTTCGCCCAGCACCGGCGACGAGATGCCGTGCTCGCGCGCGCGCATCCAATTGACATTGCCGCGCAGCGCATTGATCTCGCCGTTGTGGGCGATCATGCGGAAGGGATGCGCGAGGTCCCAGGTGGGGAAGGTATTGGTGGAAAAGCGCTGGTGCGCCAGGGCCATCGCGGAAACCGCGCGCCTGTCCTGCAGGTCGAGGTAATAGGTGCCGACCTGGTTGGCCAGCAGCATGCCCTTGTACACCACGGTGCGCGCCGACATCGACGGCACGTAGAACATCTTGCCGTCGCTCAGCTTGAGCGCCTGGATGCTGTGGCCGATCGCCTTGCGCAGGATGTAGAGCTTTCTTTCCAGTGCGTCGGCATCGTCGATGCCGGCTCCGGCGCCGATGAACACCTGGCGCACCACGGGCTCGATATCCTTGGCCGCCTGGGCCAGCCCGCTGTTGTCCACCGGAACATCGCGCCAGCCGAGCAGCGCTTGCCCTTCGTAGCGAATTGCGCGCTCGATCACCGCCTCGCAGGAACGCCGGCTGGCTTCGCCGCGCGGCAGAAACACCATGCCGACGCCATAGGTGCCGACAGGCGGCAGCGTGATGCCCTGCTGCGCCATCTCCTCGCGGAAAAGACCGTCGGGAATCTGGATCAGAATGCCCGCGCCATCACCCAGCAAGGGGTCGTAACCCGTTGCCCCGCGGTGTTCGAGATTTTCCAGAATCAGCAGCCCCTGCTCGATAATGGAGTGGCTCTTCTGGTTCTTGATGTGCGCAACGAAACCGACGCCGCAGGCGTCATGCTCATTGGCCGGATCGTAGAGACCCTGGCGCTGGGGGAGGACCATCGTGTCTTTCCTCGGAAATGCGGCCGGCACACGCCGGAGGCGGTCGGCAAAAAAGCCGGGGTGATGCTTCTCCCCGGCCTTGTATGGTCCGCCGGACATGGCGGACGCGGTACTAAATATACCGCCAAAAGCGGTTGAATTCAATACGCTGCAACGCAGCATACAGACTTTGGAGTCCGGTTAACGTGAAACAACAGAATGGATCGCTGGTGATATCGAGCGCAGCGAGCCGATCATCCGCAGCGACGAGCCAGCTTTGCTGGCCGTCTTGCTGCGCAGGGGCTTCATCAGTAACCCCCCCGCGAGGGGGGCGAAGGGGGGCGGGCCGAGTCTGCCCGCTCTTGGCAAGGCAAAGGTGCAGGCGTTTCATGATTTGAGGGTGGCCGTCGAAGCCGTGAGCGTTAGAGCTCCCCGACCGAGAACAGGCGGCGATGCTCCTTCATCGAGTAACGGTCGGTCATGCCGGCAATGTAGTCGGCCGTGGCGCGCACCATGCTTTCGGTTGCGGCCATTTGCTGGTATTGAGGCGGCAACAGGCGCGGATCTGCGACAAAAGCACCAAACAGGTCGCGAATGATGCGGCGCGCCTTGGCGGTCATGCGCAGCACCTCGTAGTGCTGGTACAGGTGCTGGTGCAAAAAACCCTTCAAGGCGCGGTTTTCGGCCCGCATCGCCTCGGTGAAGGCAATCAAGGCCGGCGCCGCATGGACATCCTCCAGCCCATGGGGGGCGACATCCGCTATCCGCCGCGCCGATTCGGCCAACAGATCAGTGACTTGGGCGTCGATCATGCGCCGTATGGTTTCGTGCACCCGGCGGCGCGGCGACATCTGCGGGAATTCAGCATCCGCTTCGGCGGCATGGCGGGCGAACAGGCTTAGCTGTTCGAGCTGCTCCAGGGTCAGAAGACCGGAACGTAAACCGTCGTCGACGTCATGGTTGTTGTAGGCGATCTCGTCGGCCAGGTTGCAGATCTGCGCCTCCAACGAGGGTCGGCGGTTGTCGAGGAAGCGCCGGCCGAGTTCGCCGAGGTCGCGCGCGCGCGCCGGCGAGCAGTGCTTGAGAATGCCCTCGCGCGTCTCGAACATCAGGTTGAGGCCGTCGAAGGCGCCGTAGCGCTCTTCGAGGCGATCGACGATGCGCAGGCTTTGCAGATTGTGCTCGAAGCCGCCGTGCGCCTGCATGCATTCGTTAAGCGCGTCCTGTCCGGCGTGGCCGAAGGGGGTGTGACCAAGATCGTGGGCCAGCGCGATGGCTTCGGTCAGGTCATCGTTGAGGTGCAGGGCGCGCGCGATCGACCGCGCGATCTGGGCGACTTCGATGCTGTGGGTGAGGCGGGTGCGGAACAGGTCGCCTTCATGATTGACGAAGACCTGGGTCTTGTATTCGAGACGCCGGAAGGCGGTGGAATGCACGATACGGTCGCGGTCGCGCTGAAACTCGCTGCGTACCTTGGGCCGCGGTTCGGGGACGACGCGGCCGCGGCTGTTGCTGTCGTTTACCGCGTAGGGCGCCAGTTCACTCACGACAGCAAGCGGCGATGGCAGCGACAATTTCCTCCTGCGGCACGTCGGCCGTCGTCACCGCGTCGCCCAGCGACTTGAGCAGAATCAGACGCAGGCTGCCGGCAATGACCTTTTTGTCGTGGGACATCAGTTCGAGATAGCGCGCCGCCCCCAGATCCGGCGCGGTAAGCGGCAAACCGGCGCGCAGCAACAGCGCGCGGATACGCTCGACATCGGCAGGCGAGAGCCAGCCCAGGCGCTGCGAGAGTTCGGCAGCCATCAGGGTGCCGGCGGCGACGGCTTCCCCGTGCAGCCACTCGCCGTAGCCCATGCCGGTTTCGATCGCATGGCCGAAGGTATGGCCGAGGTTCAGCAGGGCGCGACCGCCGTCCTTGGCCGTCTCGAATTCGTCGGCCGCCACCACCTCGGCCTTGTTGGCGCAGGAACGTTCTATGGCATGCGCCAGCAGTTCGCCGTCGCGCGCCATCAGGCCTTCCATGTGCGTTTCCAGCCATTCGAGAAAAGGCAGGTCGCGGATCAGGCCATACTTGATGACTTCCGCCATGCCGGCCGACAGCTCGCGGTCCGGGAGGGTCCGCAGCGTATCGGTGTCGGCCAGCACCAGCTTCGGTTGCCAGAAGGCACCGACCATGTTCTTGCCGCGCGGATGATTGATGCCGGTCTTGCCGCCGACCGAGGAATCGACCTGGGACAACAAGGTCGTCGGGACCTGGATGAAGGGCACGCCGCGCTGATAGGTCGCGGCGGCAAAGCCCGCCAGATCGCCGATGACGCCACCACCAAGAGCGACCACCGTGGTGCTGCGGTCGCAGCGCGCGGCCAGCAGGGCGTCGTATATCAGGTTGAGCGACTCCCAGGTCTTGTGGGCTTCGCCATCGGGCAGGATGATCGGCGTAATGCCAACGCCAACTTTCTCGAGCCCCCTGGCGAGGACGTCCAGGTACAGGGGAGCCACCGTGGTATTGCTGACCAGTGCGATGCGCGGGGTACGCAGATGCGCCAGAATTTCGTCGGCACGCGAAAGCAGGCCGCCGCCGATCAATATCGGATAGCTGCGCGCCGCCAGGGCGACGTTCAGGCGGCGCATCGCTGCAGCAACTCCCGTTCGACCTGCTTGACCAGGTGGTTGATGCTGCCGCCCAGACTGTTGATCACCAGATCCGCCACTTCGCGATAGAGAGGGTCGCGCTGGGCGAACAGTTCCTCGATTTTCTTCATCGGGTCGGCGACCTGCAGCAGCGGCCGGTTCGGATCGAGCCGGGTTCGTTCGAAGAGCAGCGCCGGTGCGGCGTGAAGGTAGACAACCATGCCGCCGCGCTTCAGCGCCGCACGATTCTCCGGACGCAGCACGGCGCCGCCGCCGGTGGCGACGATCAGATTGGATTCGTCGGCGAGTTCGGCGATCACCTTCGATTCGCGGTCACGAAAACCCTGCTCGCCTTCGATGTCGAAAATCAGCGGTATCCGCACGCCGGTACGCGCCTCGATCTCGTGATCGGCATCGATGAAGGAACGATGCATGCGCCTAGCCAGCTGACGCCCGACGGTGGTCTTTCCGGCGCCCGGCATGCCTACCAGGTAGATATTGTTTTTCGCACTCACGAGCGGATTGTAGCAGCGCAAAAGGCCGGGGCCGGCATGACCGGCCCCGCTCAAATGGATGAGATGGTCTATCGCTGCGTCAGGGCGTCGCTGATGATGCGTGGCGTGATGAAGACCAGCAGTTCGCTGCGCGACTGGTTCTTGCTGGTGGTCTTGAACAGGAAACCAACGTAAGGCAGGTCGCCGAGGAAGGGCACGCGATCCTGGGTCTGGATCTCCGATTCCCGCGCAAAGCCGCCGATCACCACGGTGCCGCCATTCTCGACAATCACGTTGGTGGTGATGGTGTTGGTGTCCAGGCTGCCGGTATTCGCGTTAGTGATGGTGCTCTTGGCGATGTTCAGCTCGAGGCTGATGCGGTTGTCGGGATTGACCGATGGCGTCACACCGAGAGTCAGTGGGGCCGAGAAGGTCTGGTAGATTGGCAGGCCGGTCGTCGCGTTGACTCCGGTCAGGATGGTCACCTGCTGGGTGTTGTTGATCGTTGCCGGCTTTCGATTCAAGGTGACGATTCGCGGCGCGGACACGGTCTTGTTGCGCGTATCCTGCTCCGCCGCCTGCAGTTCCAAGGTCAGCAGCTTGGTTGCCGCTGCGTTGAACAGCATCAGACCGAAGTTTCCAGCCGACGCCAAGGAATAACTCGGACGGAAAACGGTTCCGTTGTTCGTCAGCGCAAATCGTGTGTTGTCATTACCAATGATGTCGACATTATTAAACGTGCTCGGCAAGGTGGTGCCAAATGCAGCTCGCGTATTTGTTCCTGGTATGACGTATCCGTTGTTTTGGTTGGCGAACAGCCCGAGCCTAACTCCAAGGGTGCCGGTAAATCCGGTGGAGGCCTCGACGATGCGGGCTTCGATCAACACCTGCCTGGGCGGAACATCGACGTTGCGGATGACTTCGCGGATCGCTTCAACCACGGTGGCCGTGTCGCGGACGAAGACCTGATTGGTCGCGTCGTGAATCGAAATGCCGCCGCGTGCGGTGAGCATGCCCCGCTGCGTACTTCCGCCGGCAGCGGCACCCGCTGCAGGTGCCGCTGCGGCTGGGGCGGCACCGCCCGGTGCGGCGCCCGCAGGCGCGGCGCCTGGCGCTGTCGCCGGAGCAAAGCTGGTATTCACCAGGGCAACGATGTCGGCTGCCTTGACATAGTTCAGCTTGAAGGTTTCCGCCACCAAGGGCGCAATGTCGTTCGCCCGCGTCAGTTCATCGGCGGTGTCCTGGTCGCGCTTTTGCAGCACCGCTCGATCGCCGAACAGCACCACATCATTGCGCACCCGCATGCCGGCATTGACCTGAGCCATGATGATTTCCAGCGCCTGATCGTAGGGAATATTGTCCAGGTTAGCGGTGACGGTTCTGCCGTTCAGGGAGGGATCGATCAGTACGTTCTTGCCCGAAATGTCGGCCAGGGTGCGCAAGACCATGGAGGCATCGGCGCCGAAGAAGTTGATGGATACCTTCTGCCCCTGTTGACCGGTCTGGACCAGCTTGTTGGCCTCGTCGGCCGGGATCGGCTTGACTTCGATGATCAGCTGGTTATTGGCCAGATGCGCCTGATGGAACCAGCGGCCGCGGGCGGCGATGTCAAGACGCGTCAGATTGCCGATCGCGCGCGAGGTGATCGTTGTCACCGGAGTCGCGAAGTCGTTGACGTCGCGGCGGTTCTGCAGGCGCTCGGGGAGTTCGACGTCGCGCAATTCGACCGTGATTCCAGTGCCCACCCGGCGGATGTCGATCGGCACCGTGCCATCGGTCAGATCCACGGTGATCGCGGCCTGGCCGTCTTCGCCGCGGCGAAAATTGATGTCGCGAATCGCCGCCGAATCTGCCGCCTGGTCCGCTTTCGCGGCAGCCGCCGCCGATGATGCCGGCTGATAGACGCTCGGCGCCGCCTCCTGGCTGGCCTGCACGCTCTGCGCCTGCAGCTTGATGAACAGCGCGTCGCCGACAATCTCGGTCGAGAACTTGGTCGGGCGATAGAGATTCAGCACCAGTCGCGTGAGCTTGTCCGTCTGGACGATGTTCAGGCTGCGCAGATCGCCCTCGGCCACTTGTTGCGTGGATTGACCCGACTGATTGTCGGTGTCCGGAAAATCGAGCACCACGCGCGGCGGCTCGACGACGCTCCAGTTCCCGGGCAATGCCTTCAGCGGAGCGGCCATCTGCACTTTGAGCAGGACTTGATCGCCGTCGCGCCTGACCTGGATCTGCTTGATCGAGTTTTCGGCAGCTAACGAAGTGCCCGACCAGCCAACGCAGAAGCCCAGCATGGCAAGTGCGGCAAAGTAAAATTTGTTCATCAACGTCCTCCTTCTTTCGGCACCGTGAGCACCTTCTCAAGTGCTACCCAGGCGCCGTTCGCGTCCTTGACGGATTCGAGCACCGTGACGCTATCTCTGGTAATCGCCGTGATCTTGCCGAAATTGCGGCCCATATATTCGCCCACCCGGACATGCTTTGGCTTGTTCGGCGGGGGAGTCTGGATCAGGGCATAGGGTACGGACCCGGCCATGATTACGCCGACCACCTTGAGGTCTTCAAGCGGAAATATTTCCAGCGGCTGTTGCGGTCGACTGCGATCCGGCGCGGTCTTGTCTGCAGCCGCCTCCTGGGTCACGATCTTGCCCGGGGAAAAGGGAGGGGTGAGCGCCTCCGTTTCATAGGCGACCACCGGGAAGGCAGTTATTTCCGGCAGGGCCGTTACCTTGCCCTTCATGCCCTTGGCTTCCTCACGCATCCATTCCCGGAGATCCTGGTGCTCCTCGGCGGCGCAGCCGAGCAGCAACAGGGGGCAAAGGAAAAGAAGTTTGTGAAACTTCATTTTTTCCTGGCTCCCTTGGCAGCTTTCTTCTGGTTGGCAATCTCCGCATCATCGAGATAGCGGAAAGTCTTTGCCGTGGTTCTCATCGCCAGGGTTGCATTGGGATTCGCGGTCAAACTGATGTCGTTCAGGGTCACGATGCGCGGCAGCTTGGCGATATCCCCGGTAAAAGCCCCGATGTCGTGATAGGTGCCGGTGAGATTGAGGGTAATCGGCACCTCGGCATAGAACTCCCTGGGCGCCTCGCCACCCGGCCTGAAGAGTTCGACGGCCAGGCCGCGCCCCTGAGCGGCCTTGTTGATATCGACCAGCATGTCGCCCATTTCGGCCCGGTTCGGCAGTTGCTTGAGCAAAGCGCCGAAGGAACGATCGATTTCGGCCAGCTGGCGGCGGTACTCATCGAGGTTCACCGCCTGCTTTTTCTTTTTCAGCCAAGCTTCCTTGTGTGTGGCTTCCTGCTGTTTCTGTGCCTCGAGTTCCTCCAACTGGACGCTCCAGCCGAGAGCGCCGAAGCCCCAGGCGGTAGCCAGCAAGCCGGCAAACAGGCTGAGCAGAATCACTATGCGCGGCGCCAGAGGCCACAAGCCCGGATCCTTGGGATCCAGGGTCTTGAAATCCATGGCCAGCTGCTGGAAATCGATCAGCGGGCGCTTGGGTGCAGCCGGCTCGACTTTGACAGTCTGCTTTTCGGCCAGGCGTTCGGCGGCCGACTTGCGCTTGAACAGCGAGGACAGGGAAGCAGGCAGGGCAGGCAGCTTCATCACTTTTTCCCCGGCGCAGCCGCGGTCTGGCGCGAAATTACGGTTGTAATGCTAAACGCATTGAGACGTCGATTGGCGACGACCTCGGCTTTGGTTTCGACCAGAGTCGCTCGCTCGAGCAGGGGCGACTCTTCGAGATTGTTCATCAGCGTGGTGATCCGCGCGTTGGACTGGGCATAGCCGGCAATCGAAATCTGCGCGCCCTTTTGCGTCAAGGTGCGCAAATAAATGCCTTCCGGAACCTGCTTGGCCAGTTCGTTGAACAGGTGCACGGTTTCGGTACGGTTGGCCTGGAGCGCCTCGATGACCCGCTTGCGTGCCAGCAAGGCATTGGTTTGCTCCTGAATCTTGTTTATTTCGCTGATTTCCTTGTCCAGCGAGGCGATTTCGCGCTTGAGGAATTCGTTCTTCTCGCCTTGTACGGCAATCTCCCGATTGATCAGCGAAAAGCCGAGAAACCAGATCAGGGCCGCCAGTACCGACACCAATCCGAGCAGGACATAGAACTGCTGGCGCCGCGCCTTGCGCTTCTCCTCGCGATGAGGAAGGAGATTGATCCGGATCATTGATCGAACTTCCTCAGGGCCAGTCCGCAGGCCACCATCAGCGAGGGCGCGTCGGCGGCCAGTTGTTTGGCTCGGATGCGCGGCGCGATGGCCATTCCGGCGAACGGATCGGCCAGAATGGTGTTGACATTGGTGCGCTGGCCGACGATTTCGGCGACACCCGGAATCAGCGCCGAACCGCCGGCAAGAATGATGTGATGCACTTCGTTGTGCGGCGTCGAGGTAAAAAAGAACTGCAGCGCGCGAGCGACTTCCTGCGCCATGTTTTCAATGAAGGGATGCAGGATTTCCGCTTCGTAGTTGTCGGGTGGCGTGCCGGAACGCTTCAGATTTTCGGCCTCGTCGGGTCCCATGCCGTAGGCGCGCATGATCTCGTCGGTCAGCTGCGAACCGCCGAACGCCTGTTCGCGCGCATAGAGCTGCTGGTCATCCTTCAAGACGGTGACCTTCATGGCCGCGGCGCCCACGTCTACCAGGGCCACGATCTGGTCGGCGCCTTCGCGCGGCAACTGCTTGGTCACCAATTCGTAGGCCGCCTGCGTCGCGTAAGCCTCGACATCCATCACCACCGGCTTCAGCTCGGCCACTTCGGCCGCGGCGACCCGGTCTTCAACCTTCTCCTTGCGCGAGGCTGCCAGCAGCACTTCGACGTCATCGGGACTTCCCGGCGCCGGCCCGATGACCTGGAAGTCGAGATTGACTTCCTCCAGCGCAAACGGAATGTATTGGTTGGCTTCCGACTCGACCTGGACCTCCATCTCCTGTTCGCGCAGATTCGCCGGCAGCGTGATCTTCTTGGTGATGACCGCTGCCGTCGGCAGCGCCATGGCGATGAAGCGCGTCGAGGTGCCGAGTCGTTTCCAGCAACGCTGCAGGGTTTCCGCCACGGCATCGAGCGATGCCAGATTGCCGTCCACCACGGCATCCTTCGGCAGGGGTTCGATCGCATAGCGCTCGACCCGCGGCTGCCCCTTGCCGGCATCGACCAGTTCAACCATCTTGACCGCGGTCGAACTGATGTCCACGCCGATCAGCGGACGCAGCTTCGGGTTAAAGATCGACTTGAGCGCCGAGACATCGATCTGCAAAGGATTTTCCCTTTAAAAATATTACGTTACGAGCTATACGGATAATTTACTTCAGATGCTAGCAGCAACTATATCGACTGTAAAGCAAAATTATCACGGTTGATTGCTCGCGACGTGTCGCCAGCGCCACAGCTATAATTCAACGCGCCGCCTATCACTCCATCCCTTCGTGCCCATTTCCGCCCTGACCGCACCCGCCCGCTGGATACTGTATTGCCTGCTCCTGGTCGGTGGCGCCGTGTTGAGTGCCGCCGCTCTTGCCGGCATCGTGCTGATCCTCGCCTATCCTCAACTTCCCTCGGTGGAAGTGCTGACCGACTATCAGCCGAAGATTCCATTGCGGGTTTACTCCAGCGACGGCCACTTGATCGGCGAGTTCGGCGAAGAGCGGCGCGACTTTGTCCATATCAAGGACGTTCCGGCGGTAATGATACAAGCCATTCTCGCCGCCGAAGACGAGCGCTTTTACCAGCATCCCGGGATCGACACGCTGGGCGTGCTGCGTGCAGCGTATTCCAATTTCGTCGGCGGCGGCAAGCGCCAGGGAGCGTCGACCATCACCATGCAGGTAGCGCGCAATTTTTTCCTTTCCAGCGAAAAAACCCTGACGCGCAAGCTTTATGAAATGTTACTGGCTTTCAAAATCGAGCACAATCTGGGCAAGGACCAGATTCTTGAGATCTACCTCAACCAGATCTATCTCGGACAACGGGCCTACGGCTTCTCGGCCGCGGCGCAGATCTATTTCGGCAAAGCGCTGAAGGATGTCACGGTCGCCGAGGCGGCCATGCTCGCCGGTTTGCCCAAAGCGCCTTCGGCCTACAATCCGGTGGCCAATCCGAAGCGGGCGCAATTGCGCCAGCGCTATGTCCTGCGCCGCATGCGCGAGCTCAACTTCATCGACGACGCGCAACTGGCGGCGGCGCCAGCGGAAACCCTGCACATCAAGCGCGACGTCAACGACTTCGGCGTGCGCGCCCAGCATGTGGCCGAAATGGCGCGCCAGATAGCGGCCGAGCGCTTCCCGGACGATGTCTACAGCCGCGGCCTGCGCGTCATCACCACCATCGACGGCAGCGCACAGCAGGCCGCCTACCAGGCGGTTCGGCGCGGGGTCCTGGACTATGATCGGCGCCACGGCTATCGCGGCGCCGAAGCCTACGTCGTGCTGAAAGACACCAGCCCGGATAACGACGAAGAACTCGAAGAACTCCTGGCGGATTATGACGACAGCGACGACCTGCTGCCGGCCATCGTGCTCGAGGCGACGCCCAAGCTGGTGCGCGCCTACTTGCGCGGCGGCGAGGTACTGGGCATCAGCGGCGACGGCCTCAAGTTCGCCGCCCGCATGCTGGACGACAAGGCGACGCCGAACAAGCGGCTGCGACGCGGGGCGGTGATTCGCGTGCAGAAATCCGGCAAGAGTTGGCAAATCATGCAGTTGCCCGAGGTCGAAGCGGCATTCGTCGCCGCCAGCCCGATCGACGGCGCAATTCGGGCGCTGGTCGGCGGCTTCGATTTCAATCGCAGCAAGTTCAACCACGTCACCCAGGCCTGGCGTCAGCCCGGCTCCAGTTTCAAGCCCTTCATCTACTCCGCCGGCCTCGAAAAGGGTTACACACCGGCCTCCGTGATGGAGGACGAACCCGTCTCGATCTCCGCCGAAGAGACCGGCTCCCAGGCCGGGGAGCCGAAGAACTATGACGGCAAATACGACGGTCCGATGACCCTGCGCACCGCGCTGGCAAAGTCCAAGAACATGGTCTCCATCCGCCTGCTGCGCGCGATCGACACCCAGTATGCGCAGGACTACATTACGCGCTTCGGCTTCGACGCCGACAAGCACCCGCCCTATCTCACCATGGCCCTCGGCGCCGGATCGGTGACACCCTGGCAACAACTGGCGGCCTATTCGGTCTTCGCCAATGGCGGTTACCGCATCGAGCCTTACATCGTGCGCCAGATTCTCGACGACAAGGGCGCCGTACTGGCCGCGATACAGCCCGCGCTGGCCGGCGACGAATCCTTGCGCGCCATCGATGCACGCAACGCCTGGCTGATGGACAGCATGATGCACGACGTGGTGCGCCGCGGTACCGCCACGCGCGCCGCCGCGGTGCTCAAGCGCGGCGACCTGGCGGGCAAGACCGGCACCACCAACGACTATATCGATGCCTGGTTCTGCGGCTACCAACCGACCGTAGTCGGCATAGCCTGGATCGGCTTCGACCAGCCGCGGCGCATGGGCAACGGCGAAACCGGCGGCGCGGCGGCGCTGCCGATCTGGATCGGCTTCATGGAGCATGCCTTGAAGGGCGTACCCGAAAGTTGGCAGGAGGCGCCGGCAGGCCTCGTCGCGATCAAGGCCGAGGACCCTTCCGGCAAGACCAACAGCGAGCTCATCTACAAGGAGTATCTGCCCCCCCCGCCGGCAGACGAGGTGGAACCGCCCAAGCAGGAACTCAATCAGGCACCCGCGCCGGTCAGGGATGCGAAGCCGAAACTCCTCGTTGAAAAACCGGCCGCCGAAAAGTCCGCCGCGCCAGCGCCCGCGGAAAACAAGAACTAGAGCGCAATCCTGACGCCGGACTGCTCCGACAGGGTGCGCGACAGTGCCGCCAGCAGTTCCTCGCCATCGCGCGTGCCGACCCACTTGCCGCCCTCGGGACGGAAGTGGAAGCCGCCCGATTTTGCCGCCAGCCAGATTTCCCGCGCGGCGCCATGGCGATTGACGATGATCTTGGTGCCGTTTTCGCACTCGATCTCGATGATGCCGCCGGGCTTGGTTTCGAAATCGAAATCGGCGACACCGCTCATCGAAGCCTGTTCCAAAGCCGTCTCGATGAGCGCCAGTTCCGCATCGGCCGCTACCATGAATTCCCGTTCATCCATCGCGTGTTACCATCCTTCGCCTGTCGAAACACACCTATTTGCCATGCGCCTGACTCCTTCATTCGCCGCCGCCCTGCTCGGCCTTGCGGCCCTCTCCGCCTGCGGCACCAAAACCCCGCTGACACTGCCGCAACCGGCACCACAGGCAAGCACCACTGTGGCGCCGCCTGTGCCGGATCATAACAACAAAGCCGCAGAGTCGCGGCCATGAGCCTGACCGTCATGGGCAGGGATGGCCTGCAGGTCGAGGCCGTCCCGCTGAGCGTGCTGGCCGCGCGTTTCGGCACGCCGTGCTATGTCTATTCCCGCGCCGCGCTGACGGCCGCCTATGCCGCTTACCGCGATGCGCTGCAGGCAAGCGGCCTGCTCGACCGGGCGCTGATCTGCTACGCGGTCAAGGCCAATTCCAATCTCGCCATCCTGAATCTGTTCGCCCGCCTCGGCGCCGGTTTCGACATCGTCTCCGGCGGCGAGCTGGCGCGCGTATTGGCCGCCGGCGGCAGTGCCGACAAGATCGTGTTTTCCGGCGTCGGCAAGTCGCGCGCGGAAATGCGCGCGGCGCTGGAGGCCGGCATCCATTGCTTCAACGTCGAATCGGCCAGCGAGCTTGACCAGCTCAGCGAGGTCGCGGGCAGCGTCGGGCGCCGCGCGCCGGTATCGCTGCGCGTGAATCCCGATGTCGACGCAAAAACCCATCCTTATATTTCGACCGGCCTCAAGACCGCCAAGTTCGGCGTCGCCTTCGGTGAGGCCTTCGATCTCTATCGCCGCGCCGCGAACCTGCCGCATATCGCAGTGAAGGGCATCGACTGCCATATCGGTTCGCAACTGCTCGACCCGGCGCCGGCGGCGGAAGCCGCGGACAAGGTGCTGGCGCTGGTCGACCGCCTCGCCGCGGCAGGCATAGTCCTCCAACACATCGACCTTGGCGGTGGCCTGGGCATCCAGTACCAAGCCGATGAACCGGCACCGGCGGCGGCCGACTACCTGGCACCGATGCTGGCGAAGCTTGCCGGGCGCCGCGAGAAGCTGATATTCGAGCCGGGCCGCTCGCTGGTCGGCAATGCCGGCCTGTTGCTGACTCGCGTCGAGGTGCTGAAGCACGGCGAAGCGAAACACTTTGCCGTGGTCGACGCGGCGATGAACGACCTGATGCGTCCGGCCCTCTATGACGCCTGGCACGAAATCGCAAGAGTTGGCGCTGACACTGCGGCGATGGGCGCGACGACGCCGGACGCCATGACTTACGAAATCGTCGGCCCGGTCTGCGAGTCGGGCGACTTCCTCGGCCACGACCGCCTGCTGGCCTTGCGCGAAGGCGAGCTGCTGGCCATCCTCTCGGCCGGCGCCTACGGCATGGCCATGGCCTCGAATTACAACAGCCGGCCGCGCGCCGCCGAAGTCATGGTCGATGGCGAAGTCATGCACCTGATCCGCCGCCGCGAGGAGATCGCGGAACTGTTTGCGCTCGAATCGGTCCTGCCCTGAAATGTTCATTCGTCCATGACCGCTGCGCGCAAGATCCTGTTGATTGCCGCCGTATTCGTTGTCGGTGGCGGAGCGGCGTGGTTCATCGCGAAGTCCGAGGCGCCGGCCGCCAGCAAGAAAAGCCTTTCCTCACCTGCGGTTCCGGTCAGGCTGGCGAAGGCCGTGGTGCGCGACATGCCGCTGCGGCTGGACATCACCGGGCGCACCGAGGCTTACGAAACCGTGACCCTGAAATCGCGGATCGAAGGTCAGGTGCAGAGCGTGGCCTTCACCGAGGGGCAGCACGTCCGCCAGGGCGATGTCCTGTTGCGGCTCGACCCGGCCGACTTCCAGGCCAGGCTGAACCAGGCCGCGGCCAACCTGGCAAAAAGCCAGGCCCAATTGGCCAAGGCGCGCGCCGATGTCGCGCGCTACATCGCGCTGCGTGAAAAAGGCTTCGTCTCGGAAGAAAAAGTCAGCGAGATGCGCACCGCGGCGGCGGCGGCCGAATCCGTGGCCCGGGCCGATGCGGCGGCGACCGAACTGGCGCGCCTGCAGCAGTCCTACACTGCGGTCAGGGCGCCCTTCGCCGGCGTCGTCGGCGCCAAACTGGTGTTCCCCGGCGCGGCGGTCAAGGTCAACGAAACGGCGCTGGCCGTGGTCAACCGCGTGCGCCCGCTTTACGTCGGTTTCGCCGTGCCGGAAAAATACCTGCCGCAATTGCAGGTCGGCATGCGCTCCAGCGCGAAGTCGATGAAAGCATCGATTTCGCTCCCCGGCAGCGGTATCGACTGGGAAGGCGAGGTACGCTTTCTCGACAACAGTGTCGATGTCGCGACCGGGACCATACAGCTCAAGGCCATCGTGCCCAATGCCGATGAAAAACTCACGCCGGGCCAGTTCGTCAAGATCAGCCTGGTGCTGGACACGCGCAGAAACGCCGTGGTGGTGCCGGCCGAAGCGGTACAGCAGGGCGCGGAAGGCAGCTTCCTGTTCGTCGCCAGGCAAGACAACACGGTGGAAGTGCGCAAGGTCCGCCTCGCCTCCGTGCAGCGTTTGTTCGCCATCATCGACGAAGGCCTCGCCGGCGGCGAAACCGTGGTTACCGAAGGCCAGTTGCGGCTGACCGCCGGCGCCCGCATCAAACTGGCCGACTCGCCCGACGGCAAGCCGGGCCAGCCAGGTGGCGGCTCCGGCAAGTCCGAGTAGGCAACCGGCATGCAGTTGTCAGAACTGTGCATCCGCCGGCCGGTGATGACCACGCTGCTGATGGCGGCCTTCCTCATCTTCGGCGTGATCGCCTATCGTGCGCTGCCGGTTTCCGAGCTGCCGAGCACCGACTTCCCCACCATCTCGGTCACGGCCCGCTTGCCCGGCGCCTCACCCGAGACCATGGCCGCCTCCGTGGCGACGCCGCTGGAGAACCAGTTCTCGACCATTTCCGGCCTCGACTCGATGACCTCGACCAGTGCCCAGGGCACGTCGACCATCACCCTGCAGTTCGCGCTCGATCGCGACATCGATGCCGCCGCGCAGGACGTGCAATCGGCGATTGCCGCCGCGCAGCGCAAGCTGCCGCCGGACATGCCGACCCCGCCGTCCTTCCGCAAGGTCAATCCGGCCGACTTCGCGATCTTCTACATCGCGATGAACTCGAAGACGCTGCCCACCTGGGTGGTCAACGAGTATGCCGAAACCCAGCTCGCACAGCGTCTGTCGACCCTGCCCGGCGTCGCCCAGGTCAACGTCTTCGGTTCGCAGAAGTATGCGGTACGCATTCAGGCCGACCCGGACCAGCTCAGCTCGCGAGGGCTAGGCATCGACGAACTCCAGGCCGCGATCAAGAGTTCCAACGTCAACCAGCCACTGGGCACGCTTGACGGAACGCGGCAGAGCTTCGCACTGCAGGCCAATGGCCAGTTGCTGAATGCGGAAGCCTATCGGACGCTGACCGTGGCCTGGCGCAACGGCGCGCCGGTCAAGCTGGGCGAACTGGCGCGCGTGGTCGACGGCGTCGAGAATGCCAAGGTCGCTGCCTGGTTCAACGACCGGCGCACCATCATGCTGGCCATTTATCGCCAGCCCGGATCGAACACCATCGACACGGTCAGCGCGATCAGGAAAGTCCTGCCCGCATTCCAGGCCAACCTGCCGGCCTCGATCGACCTTCAGGTGCATTACGACCGCAGCGTCTCGATCCGCGAATCCATCAACGACGTGCAGTTCACGCTGGTGCTGGCCGGTTTCCTGGTGATCCTGGTGATCCTGATGTTCCTGCGCAACCTGTCGGCGACCATCATTCCGGCGCTGGCGCTGCCGATTTCGGTGATCGGCACCTTTGCCATCATGCATGCGCTGGGCTACAGCCTCGACAATCTTTCGCTGCTGGCGCTCACCTTGTCGGTGGGCTTCGTCGTAGACGACGCCATCGTCATGCTGGAGAACATCGTCCGCCACATCGAGAAAGGCGAGGAACCGCTGGCGGCGGCGATCCGCGGCTCGCGCGAAATCGGCTTCACCATCGTTTCGATGACGCTCTCGCTGACCGCCGTGTTCATCCCCGTGCTGTTCATGAGCGGCATCGTCGGCCGCCTGCTGCACGAGTTCGCCGTCACCATCTGCGCCGCGATCCTGGTCTCCGGCTTCGTCTCGCTGACGCTGACGCCGATGCTCTGCAGCCGCTACCTGAAGCATGCCGCACCGGAAAACCATGGCCGCGTCTTCATGGCCTTCGAGCATTTCTTCGAAGCCCTGCTGGATGCCTACCGGAGATCGCTCGGCTGGTGCATCGCGCGGCCGCATTGGGTCATGCTGTCCTTTGTCCTCACCCTGATCATCACGGCCCTGCTGTACACCGCCGTGCCCAAGGACTTTCTGCCCAGCGGCGACACGGGGCAGATCGTGGCGTCCACCGAAGGCCCCCAGGACATCTCGTTTCCGGCCATGATGCAGCGCCAGCGCGCCGTAGCCGAAATCGTCGCACAGGACCCGAGCGTGCGTACCCTGGGCTCCTTCGTCGGCGCCAGCGGTTCGCGCCCGACCTCGAACAACGGCACGCTGGTGTTGAACCTCAAGCCGCACAGCGAGCGCCGCGAAAAGCCCGACGAGATCATTGCCCGCCTGCGCCCAAAACTTGCCGCCATTCCGGGCATACGCGTGTTTCTGCAGAACCCGCCGCCGATCCGCATCGGCGGCCAGATCACCAGCGCGCAGTTCCAATACACCTTGCAGGACACAGACCTCGCCGAGCTCCATCACTGGAACGACATCCTGCTCGACCGCCTGCGCCAGTTGCCCGGCTTCATCGACGTCAATACCAACCTGAAGAACCAGAGCCCGGTGATTGCCCTCGACATCGACCGCGAAAAGCTGGCGCCGCTGGGGCTCAACATCGGCCAGATCGAGGACGCGCTGCAAAGCGCCTTCAGCTCGCGCCAGATATCCACCATCTACGCCGCCACCAGCCAGTACCAGGTGATCCTCGAAGTCGCGCCGGAACTGCAGGCCGACCCGGCCACCCTGGCCAAGATCCACGTCAGGTCGAGCAGCGGCAAACTGGTGCCGATCGATACCGTGGCCCGCATCAGCCGCGGCACCCAGGCGCTGACGGTCAACCACCAGGGCCAACTGCCTTCGGTGACGCTCTCCTTTAATCTGATGCCCGGCGTTTCGCTGGGCGATGCGGTGGATCGCATCCGCAAGATGGAACGCGAAATGAATATGCCGGCTTCGCTCACCACCAGCCTGCAAGGCGCCGCGCAGGCCTTCGAGGCATCACTGAAAGGACTCGGCATCCTGCTGCTGATCGCCATCCTGGTGGTCTACATCGTGCTCGGAATCCTCTATGAGAGCTTCGTGCATCCGCTGACCATACTCTCGGGCCTGCCGGCCGCGGGCCTCGGCGCCCTGCTCACGCTGCTGATCTTCCGCGTCGATCTGAGCCTCTATGCCTTCGTCGGCATCATCATGCTGATCGGCATCGTCAAGAAGAACGCGATCATGATGATCGACTTCGCCCTGGACAAGCAGCGCAATGAAGGGGTGGCCCCGGCGCACGGCCAAAGGCAGGATCAGGCTGACCGAGGCGGTCAGGAT
>JAXMJU010000394.1:0-22985 GCA_034376265.1 Sulfuritalea sp. | reverse complement strand
TGCGCGGGCTCGGCGCCGACGTGGCGCGATGGCGGAAAGCCTGGGGCCGCACCGCGCGCGACGGACGCACGCTGCGGCGCGCGCAGGAGAAGCATGGTGGCGCGGCGGGCGACAAGGCGCTGCCGGTGTTCGACAAGCTGCTCGACGCAATCGAGCGCGACGAACTCGCGGCCAAGGCTTTCGCCGAGCGCCTCGCCGCGCTGGAACGCCTGGCTGAGCAGGAGCGGCGGGCGCTGGCCGGCATGGTGGATGGCCTGCAGGGCGACATGCGGCAGGCGCTGATGCTACCCTTCGCCTCGCTGCTGGAGTTGCTGCCGAAACTGGTACGCGATCTGGCGCGCGACAGCGGCAAGCAGGTGGAATTGCACATCGAGGGGGCGGCGCTGGAAATCGACCGGCGCATCCTGGAGCAGATGAAGGACCCGCTGATCCACCTGATACGCAACGCTATCGATCACGGCATCGAGACGGCGGAGGCGCGGCGCAGCGCGTGCAAGCCGCTGGCGGGCCGTATCGCGATCGGTATCGCGGCGAAGGCGGGCAATCGGGTCGAGCTGACGGTCGCCGACGACGGCGCCGGCGTCGACTTGGAGAAGCTCAAGGCCGCCGCCCGCAAGCTCGGCCTGATCGCGGCGGAAGGTGCGGCGGAAGGCGTGGCGGGAGAACTGGCGGAAGAACTGGCGGGATTGGGCGGCGATACCGCGCTGGCGTTGATGTTCGAGTCCGGCCTTACCACCAGCCCGATCCTCACCGATCTGTCAGGTCGCGGCCTGGGCCTGGCCATCGTCCGCGAGAAGGTGGAAAAGCTCGGTGGCAGTGTCGCCGCGGAATTGCCGGCGGCCGGCGGCACGCTGTTCCGCATCGTGCTGCCGACC
This sequence comes from Sulfuritalea sp., assembly GCA_034376265.1. Classification (GTDB taxonomy): domain Bacteria; phylum Pseudomonadota; class Gammaproteobacteria; order Burkholderiales; family Rhodocyclaceae; genus Sulfuritalea. Next base: position 22,110 of record JAXMJU010000394.1, on the reverse strand, counting down.
GCGCTAGCGACCTTCCGCGGCCTGCTGGTGGGCTTGGGCGAACGGCAGTTCGTGCTGCCCTCGCGCAGCGTCGAGCGCGTGCTGCGAATGCCGGCGGCGAACGTGAAGACGGTGGAAAACCGCGCGGCGGTGGAGATCGGTGGCCAGGCCGTGGCGCTGGTGCGGCTGGCCGACGCCCTGGGCTTGCCGGGGCTCGGCGCCAATGTCGCCAGCGGCGCCGACCTGCAACTGGCGGTGCTCGAAGCGTCGGGGCGGCGCATCGCCTTCGCCGTCGACGCGATCCTCGGCACCCAGGAGGTGCTGGTGAAAAACCTCGGCCCACAGTTGCGGCGCGTGCCCAATATCGCCGGCGCCACTGTGCTGGGCCCCGGCCGCGTTGTGCCCATTCTCAACGTCGCGGATCTGCTGAAGTCGGCGCAACGCGTGCGACCGCAAGCCGCCGTGGCGCCAGCGCCAACTTTGGCGCAGCGGCAACACGCGCTGCTGGTGGTGGAAGACTCGATCACCGCCCGCAGCCTGCTGAAGAACATCCTGGAATCGGCCGGCTACCGGGTCGAGACTGCGGTGGACGGGATCGACGCCATGACCGCTCTGCGCAGCGGACAATTCGACCTGGTGGTGTCGGACGTGGAAATGCCGCGCATGGACGGTTTCGAGCTGACCGCCCGCATCCGCGCCGACAAGAAGCTGGCCGAGCTGCCGGTGGTGCTGGTGACCGCGCTCGAATCGCGCGAGCACAAGGAGCGCGGCATCGAGGTCGGCGCCAATGCGTACATCGTCAAGAGCAGTTTCGACCAGAGCAACCTGTTCGCGGTGATCCGGAGGCTGCTATGAGCAATGGCGGCGACCGGCCGCATGACGGCGCGGGCGCGGCGGCGCCGATCCGGGTGCTCCTGGTGGAGGATTCGCCGGTGGCGCGGGCGCTGCTGAGCTACCTGCTCGCTAGCGATCCTCAACTGGCGCTGGCCGGCACCGCGGCCGACGGCGAGGAAGGCGTGGCCGCCGCCGCGCGCCTGCGTCCTGATGTCGTCGTCATGGACATCCACATGCCCAAGCTGGACGGCTTCACGGCGGCGCGCCGGATCATGGAAACCTGCCCGACGCGCATCGTGATGATCACCGCCAGCACCAGCGCGAAGGACGTCGCGGCGACCTTGCATGCGCTCGAAGCCGGCGCCCTGGCGGTGCTCGCCAAGCCGGTGGGGCCGGGCGATCCGGAGTTCGAGGCGGCCACCGCGGAATTGCTGCAGACCGTCAAGCTGATGGCCGAAGTCCCGGTGGTCAGACGCTGGCCGCGCCGCGGCGGGATGCCGCCGCTGGCCGTCGCGCCGCTGGCCGCCGCCGGCGCGAGGATCAGCGTGGTCGCGTTCGGTGCGTCGACCGGCGGGCCGATCGCCTTGCAGGACATCCTGTCGCGGCTGCCGAAAGATTTGCCGGTGCCGCTGTTGATCGTCCAGCACATCTCGACCGGCTTCGCCGAAGGCTTCGCCGAATGGCTGGCCAAGTCTGCTGGCTTCCCGGTGCGCGTGGCGGCGGCGGGCGAGCCGGCGCTGGCTGGCAGCGCCTATGTGGCGCCGAGCGGCATGCAGATGCGCTTGCTGGCGAACGGCTGCATCGATCTGGTCGACGCGCCGGCGGAGCACGGCCTCAAGCCCTCGGTTTCCTACCTGTTCCGTTCGCTGGCGGCGACCTTCGGTGCCGCCGCGATCGGCGTGCTGCTGACCGGCATGGGCCGCGACGGCGCGCAGGAACTCAAGGCGCTGCGCGAGGCCGGCGCCATGACTATCGCCCAGGATGCGGAAACTTCGATCGTCTTCGGCATGCCGGGCGAGGCGGTGAAACTCAATGCCGCCACCTACGTGCTGGCGCCGGACGCCATCGCCGCGCTGCTGGAGCGTTCGCTGCGACCCACGGTCCAAATCAGTGAGGAGAACCATCCGTGAGCCCACCCGAGCAGATCCGTCCGAGCGAAGTCAGAATACTGATCGTCGAGGACAGCCCGACCCAGGCCGAGCAGCTCAGGCAACTGCTGACCGGGCACGGTTTCGGCGTCGCCGTCGCGGGCAACGGCCGCGAAGCGTTGGCGGCCGCGCTGGCCCATCCGCCAACGCTGGTGATCACCGACATCGTCATGCCCGAAATGGACGGCTACGAGTTGTGCGCGGCACTTAAGGCCGATGCTCAGCTCAAGGACATTCCAGTCGTCATGGTGACCTCGCTGGCGGGCATCCAGGACATCGCCAGGAGCCTGGAATGCGGCGCCGACAATTTCATCCGCAAGCCCTATGAGCCGAAGGCCCTGCTGTCACGCATCGAATACATCCTGCTGAATCTCGAATTGCGCAAGACCAGCCGGCTGCGGATGGGCATGGAAATCTACATGGGCGGCAAGAAGCACTTCATCGCCTCGGGACGCGAACAGATCGTCGATCTGCTGATCTCGACCTACGAGGAAGCGGTGCGCATGAACGAGGAACTCCAGCAGCAGCAGCAGGAGATCGCGCTGTCGAACCGCACGCTACGAGTGCTCTACCGCATTGCCGCCGACCTGAACCGCGTGTCGACCGAGGTCGAGGTGTGCGAACAGGCATTGCAGGGGATTCTGGAACTGTCGGGCTTTCGCGCCGGCTGGGTGTTTCTCGATCAGGGCGAGGGCGCCTTGCGCCTGGCCGCGGCCCGCGAACTGCCCGGGGTCTTGCTCGGTCCGGGAGCGATGGAGGGTGATTGCCGCTGCCGGCGCATGCTGCAAACCGGGGAGTTGCGGCGCGGGGCGGCGCTGGTCGAGTGCGAAAGGTTGCAGAAACACGGCGGCGACGCCGTCAAGATGCGCAGCCATGTCAGCACGCCGCTGTCGGCCGGCCACCAGATCCTGGGCATCATGAATGTGGTCGGGGACGAAAGCGGGGTCGTCGGCGCCGACGACCTGAGGCTGCTGGAAGCCGTGGGCAGCCAGGTGGCGGTGGCGATCCAGCGCGCGCAGCTCTACCAGCACCTGGAGGCCCTGGTCGGCCAGCGCACCGCGGCGCTGCAGGCGGAGATCGCCGAACGCACGCGGGCGCAAGCGAAAGTCGCCAGCCTGAACCGGATTTACGCCGTGCTCTCCGGGATCAATACCACAATCGTGCGCGTTCATGACCGTCTTGAGCTGTTCCAGGAAGCCTGCCGCATTGCGGTGGAGCTGGGGAAATTCAGGCTCGCCTGGATCGGCTTGGTCGAGTCGGATGGCGGGTGCGTGAGGCCGGTAGCCTGGCAGGGCGAATGCGGTGAATCGGCGCTGGCCGAAGACATCGGCGGGAACAACGATGCGTTCGGACAAGCGCTGCGCGAACGCACGACGGTCGTCTGCAACGATCTCGAAATCAGCGCCGAAAGCCTTTTCCCGCCCGCTGCACTGGCCTCGGGCTGCCGCTCGATGGCGGTATTCCCGTTGTTGCTCGGGGGGCGCGCGAATGGGCTGCTGGCCCTCTATGCGGACCAGCGAGACGTGTTCGACGCGGCCGAGCTGGCGTTGCTCAATGAGATTGCAGGAGACATCTCATTTGCGCTCGAGTACATCGAGAAGAGCGAACGGATCGACTACCTGGCCTATTACGACGTCTTGACCGGGCTGCCCAACCGCCACCTGATACACGACCGCCTCACCCAGCTGCTGGCGGCCCGCCGCGAACAGGGTGGCCTCGACCCGGTGGCGGTAGTGCTGATCAACATCGAGCGGTTCAAGAGCATCAACGATAGTTTCGGACGGCACCGCGGCGATGCCCTGCTTAAACTGATCGCCGACCGTCTCTGCGACGCCTTGGGCTCGACCGACCATCTGGCCAGGATCGGCGCCGATCATTTCGCTGCCGTCGTGGCCCGGCTTGGCGATGCAGCGGATATCGCTCGCATCCTCGACGACTCGATACTGCCGAGCCTCGCGCAGCCCTTCGACATCGACGGCAAGGAATTGCACATCGCGGTCAGGAGCGGCATTGCCCTGTTTCCGGCTGACGGCAACGACGCCGACACGCTGTTCGCCAATGCCGAGACCGCACTGCGCAAGGCCAATTCAGCGGGGAAGCGCTACCTGTTCTATGCGCCGCAGATGAATGCGCGCGTGGCGGAACAGCTCACACTCGAGAACAAGCTGCACCGGGCGCTCGAACGCCGGGAATTTGTCCTGCACTACCAGCCCAAGGTGGAACTGGGTCATGGCGAAGTGGTCGGCTTGGAAGCGTTGCTGCGTTGGCAGGATCCCACTGGTGGTCTCGTGTCTCCGGTGGACTTCATCCCCATTCTTGAAGAAACGGGGCTGATCGTCGATGTCGGCCGCTGGGCGCTGGAACAGGGCATCGCCGATTACTGGGCCTGGCATGCCGCCGGCTTGCATCCGCCGCGCGTCGCCGTCAACGTCTCGGCCGTGCAACTGCGACGCGAGGATTTCCTGGAAATGATGAAAACGATGCTGGCGCTCCACGGGGGCGAGCACAACTACCTCGACCTGGAACTCACCGAAGCCCTGCTGATTGCCGATATCGAGGCCAATGTGCGCTGCCTCGCCACTGTGCGCAAGATGGGGGTGAGGATCGCAGTAGACGACTTCGGTACCGGCTATTCTTCTCTCAACTATTTGAAGCGTTTTCCCATCGACTACCTGAAGATCGACCAAAGCTTCGTCCGCGACATCACCACCACCCCCGATGCTGCGGCGATCTGCATCGCCATCATCGACCTGGCGCACAACCTGAAGCTCAAGGTGATCGCCGAAGGCGTGGAAACCGAGGGCCAGATGAACTACTTGCGCCGGCACGGCTGCGACGAAATGCAGGGATTCCTGTTCAGTCAGCCCTTGCCGGCCGACGAATGCGCACAGTTGCTGAAGGCGCGCACAACGCTGGCACTGCCGTCGGCAGCGGAGAGCGAGCGCAAGACCCTGTTGATCGTGGACGACGAGCCCGGCGTTCTTTCAGCCCTGAAACGCGTGCTGCGCCGCGATGGCTATGAAATCCTCGCCGTCGGCAGCGCGCGCGAGGGCTTCGACGTTCTGGCCACCCACGAGGTACAGGTGATCATTTCCGACCAGCGCATGCCGGAGATGAACGGTTCCGAGTTTCTCTCTCGGGTGCGGGAGCTTTACCCGGATACCATCCGCATCGTGCTGTCCGGCTATACCGACCTCGATACCATTGTTGCCGCGGTCAATCACGGCGCCATCTATCGCTTTCTCACCAAGCCGTGGGACGACGATCTGCTGCGTGAGCACATCCGCGAAGCATTCCGGCACCAAGAGACGGCGCAGCGCAAGAGCTGAATCCAGAGTGCAGTCGAGTTGCCTGGATCGATAGTTGATGGCGTCGGTCTCCGCGGCATGGATATGTCCGTTCAGGGGGGAAGCTCGGTTCTCCGGCAGTCATTCGTGTGGCTCCAGCGGTAACGAAATGCGAAAGGTGGTGCCGACCCCGACTTCGCTCCTGACTTCGATTCGTCCACCGTGCTTTTGCACAATGCCGTAGGACAGGGATAAACCCAGCCCTGTTCCCTTGCCGATAGGCTTGGTGGTGAAGAACGGGTCGAAAATGCGCTTCAGGTTTTCTTCGGGAATCCCCGCGCCGGTATCGGCAATCTCGACCCAGACGCCGTCGGCCCGGGGTCCGCAGCGTATCGTGATGGTGCCGTGCCTGCCCTCCGGAGTGGCCTGCGCCGCATTTACCAACAGGTTCATGAAAACCTGGTTGAGTTGCGACGGCAGGCATTTGATATGCGGCAGATCGCCGTATTCCTTCACCACGTCGGCGCGGTACTTGATCTCGTTGTTCACTATGTTGAGGGTCGAATTGAGCCCCGTTCGCAGGTCCACCCATTCCCATTGCTGAGTGCTGTCGACCCGGGAGAAATCCTTCAGGTCGGCGACGATCTGCTTGACGCGGACTATGCCGTCTCGCGATTCCTGCAACAGGGCCGGGATGTCCTCCTTGAGGTAGTCCAGCTCGGCATCCTTCTTGAGTTGCTTGATCCGCTTCAGCAAGGCGGCGCCGTCCGCGTGGTCCGTTGCCAGCGCGTCAAGCAGGGCCTCCCCTTCATGGTAGCCGTCCAGCAGCGCCATGATCTGTTCGAAGTAGCGCTCCAGCGAGCCGAGATTGGATTGCACAAAACCGATCGGGTTGTTGATTTCGTGCGCCACCCCGGCCGCCAGCTGGCCGATCGACGCCAGCTTCTCCGACTGCACCAGTTGCTGCTGGGTTTGGTTCAGCTCGGCATTCAGCGCGGACAGTTCGTTGAAGCGCTGCAAGAGTTCCGCCTCGGCCTTCCGGCGGCGGACGATATCCTGCTCCAATTCGTGCGTCGCCTCGCGCAACTGCTCGCCGCGGGTGGCCACCAGTTGCTCCAGTTCGCGCTTGGACTTGATCATTTCCGATTCTGCAAACCGCTGCTCGGTGAAATCCTGCAGGGTCTCGACCGCGCCGATCAGTTGACCGTCTGCGTCGGTCAACGGCGCCGCAGCGAAATACAGCCAGGTTCCCCTCTCGCCGAATTGAGGAAATAAATCCTCCGCCTCGTAGGCACCTGCGATGAGTTGCGAACGGGTCAGGCGCTTGCTGCTATACAGATCACTGATGACCTCTTCCACGCTGCGATCGACGATCAGGTCGGCCATGGTCGGCCGCTCCTTGCCATAGAACACCTTTTGCTGTCCGCGGGTGCCCACCATGTCGACGGCCAAGATACCGATGATCTGTTCGCAGGCCTTGTTCCAATGGGTAATCAAATGATCTTTTCCGATGACGAAAGTGGGCACCGGATTGCTGTCGATAATCTGTGCCAGCGCCTGCTGCGCCTGCTTCTGTCGGGTTTCCGCCCGCTTGCGCTCGGTGGTGTCGAGGTAACTGCCCAGGGCGACGGTCCGGCCGTCGACGTTGAGTAGCGTGGCGATCAGGTCCGCCCAGCGCTCTTCGCCCTGCGCCGTGAGCAAGGCCACCTCATAGCGCGTCGGTGCGGCGTCGCCTTGAACGCGCGATTGGCCGTACTCTTTCACTGTTTCCTGCATTCGCGGGTGAAACAGTTCCCAGAACTTCATCGACAGCAATTGTTGCCGCGAATAGCCGGTCAGCTCGCACATCGTTTGATTGACCAGCACCAGTTGTTCGCCATCATGGCAGGCAACGCCGGTCGGCAGCGCCTCCGCCAGTGCGGCCAGTTGAGTCATGGAGAACGCGACATCCGATGCGAGTACCTGGTGGTCAGTCATGGTCAACCCGATATGCTGGCAAAGCTGTTGAAATGGCGCTCCGCCTGTTCCAGCACTCGGTGCAGAGCCGGTTCGTCGAGGCCGAGACGTTGCCATGCGGCGCCGTCCGGAGGTGGCACCAGGGCATAGGGGTCGTCCGCCAGGTCGAGCGCATGCGCCAGCACATCGGCGACATGGACGACGTCCGCCATGTCGGCCGGCAGTTCGGGCGCATCCGGATTCACCTGGTGATGACGTTCCACCGCGGCGGCGATCGGTGCCGGAATGCGCCAGTGGCGGCACAGTTCGCTGCCGATTTGCGCGTGGTCGAAGCCCAGTACCGCGCGCTCGGCGTCGAGCTGCAGGCAATCCGTCTGTGCACGTCGCTGCAGGATTTCGGCATAGGCGACCGGGTGCGTGACCACCAGCACCAGACGCCCGATGTCGTGCAGCAATCCGGCCAGAAACAGCGGGTCGGGCCGCAGTCGGGCAAATGGCGCCAGCGTCGCGGCGCACGACGCCACGCCGAGCGAATGGCGCCAGAATATCCGGGGCTCGAAGCCTGCGGCGCCACTGGCGGGCCACGCCATGGCAATCCCGGCCGTGGTCACCAGCGAGCGGACATTGACGAAACCGAGCACCGTGATTGCCTCGCCGATCGTGTCTATCCTGCCCTGCATGCCGTAAAACGGCGAATTGGCCACCCGCAGCGTGCGCGCCGCGAGCGCCTGGTCATGGCTGATGCCGCGCGTCAGCCGGTGGATATCGACGTCGTCCTGGCCCATGGTTTGCAGCAGTTCCAGCACTACCGTCGGCAGCGAGGGCAGGGCGCGCAAGCCGACTACAATTTCCTGCAGGCTCGGTTGTGTCATCGCAGGGCCAGGCGATAGTCAAGCACCGCCTTGTACAGCGTTCGTGCGCCGCTGCTATCGCCTTCCAGGTCGCAGCGACGGAACAGGTGCTCGATGCGCCGGCGCAGCGCTTCGCGGGCGGCATTCAGTTCGGCTTCGTTGCGCTGCATCTCGATTGCAAGGCGGGCAATGCCCAGTCGGGCGAGCTTTGCCAGCGCCGTCTCAGTGACGATTTCGCCTGCCGTCATCAGCACCTGGCCGTCCGCGGTGAACACAGCCGCGGTCAGTCGTGCGCCGGGCTGGACCTCGGCCAGGGGCAGCACGGTTGACGATAGGGAGTTCGCAGGCGTCATGCCGTTTCCTCGGGAATGAATATCAACAAATAGCCGCGTTGCAGCATGATCGAATCGATGGCATGGCAGCTTACCCGATAGGCGCAGCCATCAATCGACATTCGGGTCTCGCCGTGTTCTTGCGCCATCAGTTCCGCCGCCGCCGGCAGCGCCTCGGCGACAAAGGTGCCGAGCAGTGGGTGCCGAGCGAAACGTTTTGTCGCATTGGCGTTGGCAAATACCAGCAAGCCGTCCGGATCGACGCCAAGCAGCGGCACCGGCAGGCAGTTTACGATTTCCTGCACCGTCGCCAGCACGCTCTCGCCGAGTACCGCACGACGCCGCTGCGCCTCCAGCGCCTCCTGCAACTGGACGTTGAGGTGGATCAGTTCGGCGTTGGTCGCTCGCACTTGCTGGTTCAGGCGCCTGTTCTCGTCGTGCAGTTCCTTGCGCCGGAAGGCTTCCTCGATCTCGGCCTTGAGCATGTCATCGTCCCAGGGCTTGGAGAGAAACTTGTAGATCGCCCCCTCGTTGATGGCATCGGTAACGCTTTGCAGGTCGGAATAGCCCGAGAGCACCATGCGCACCGTGTCCGGATACAACTCCTTGGCCTGGCGCAGGAAATCGACTCCGCTCATGTCCGGCATGCGCTGGTCGGAAATGATGACGTCGACCCGGCTGCGGGCCAGTTCATCAAGCCCCGCGCGTCCGCCATTGGCGGTCAATACCCGGTAGGTTTCGCGCCGCAGCGTGCGTTTGAGCGCCGACAGGATGCTGTCTTCGTCGTCGACCAGCAACAAGGTCGGTCTCGCCGGCGTGCCGGAGTCCGTCGCGGAAATTTCGCTCATGGCTTTAACGGTCATGGCGATTAGCCCTTGCCATGCCGCAGGTCGTACTCGCGGAAGGCGTCGCGCACCAGTTTGCGCAGGACGTCGTCCTCCCACGGTTTGGTGAGGAAACGCCAGATGGCGCCATGGTTGATGGCGTCGGTGATGCTTTGCAGGTCGGTGTAGCCGGACAATATGATGCGAATGGCATCGGGATGCAGCCCCTTGACCCGGCTGAGAAACTCGGTACCGCTCATTTGCGGCATGCGCTGGTCGGAGATGATCACCTGCACGTCGTTGGTCGCCAGCAGTTCGAGGCCCTCCGCCGGGTCGGTGGTGGTCAGGACGCGGTAGCCGTCGCGCCGCAGCAGGCGTTTCAGCGAGTTGAGAATCCCCGCTTCGTCATCCACCAGCAGCAGGGTTTCGCCCGGCGTTTCATCGGCGCTGCCGATGGTTTTGCCTGCCGTCAGCATGGCCTCGAATTGCTCCGCCGGCAAGGGTCTGCTGAACAGGAAACCCTGCATTTCGTCGCAGCCGAGCTTGCGCAGGAAACCCAGTTGGGCCTCCGTTTCAACGCCCTCGGCGATCACCGTCATGTGCAGGTTGTGTGCCAGTCCGATAATCGAGCGGGCCACTGCGGCGCTATTCGGATCGGTGCACATATGATTGACGAAGGAACGGTCGATCTTCAAATACTGCACCGGCAATTGTGTCAGGTAGGCCAGGCTCGAATACCCGGTGCCGAAGTCGTCGATCGCCAGTTTGGTGCCTGCCGCATGCAGCTTGCGCAGCAGCTCGATGGTCTGGTCGGGCGATTCCATCAGCAGACTCTCGGTCAACTCCAGTTCCAGCCACTGGGTTTCCAGAGCCGAGGCGGCGAGAGATTGACGGCACAAAGCGGGTAATCCCTCTTCTTCGTTGCGTATCCGCAGTTGCTGCTGCGAGACGTTTACGCCGACGGTGACGATCTGTATGCCGCGGTCGAGCCAGGCACGCTGCTGGCGGCAGGCCTCTGCCATCACCCAGGCGCCTATCGGCTGGATCAGCCCGGTGTCCTCGGCCAGCGGAATGAAATCGTTCGGCTGCACCAGCGCTCCGTTGCGCTGCCAGCGCAGCAAGGCTTCAGCGGCGACGATCCGGCCGCTGCGCAAATCGACTCGCGGCTGGTAGTGCAGCAGCAGTTCGTTGCGCTCCAGCGCGTGGCGCAAGTCCGTCTCCATCTGCAGCCGGTCAAGCATGGTCTGGTTCATGGCTTCGACGTAGAACTGGAAACGGTCGCTGCCGTCTTGCTTGGCCCGTGCCAGGGCATTGGCGGCATGGGCCAGCAAGACGTCCGGGCTGTCGCCGTCCTTGGGAAACAGGGCGATGCCGACGCAGGCAGTGATGTGCACCTCGCGGCCGGACACATCGATCGGCGATGCGGCGGCATCCAGCACCTTGCGCACCGCGACGGCGACGTCCAGGCTTTCCGTCACTTCCGGCATGAGGATGACAAAATTGTTGCCACTGCGCCGGGCCACGGTATCCGCTCGGCGCATGCAACCTGTCAGGCGCCTGGCCAGTTCAACCAGCAACTGGTCGGCGCCGCGATGTCCGAGCGTCTGGTTGAGCCGGCTGAAGCCGTCGAGATCGAGTTCCAGCACCGCCACCGAATTGCCGCTGCGTTGCGCCAGCGCCATAGCCTGGACGAACCGGTCGCCCAGCAGAACCTCGTTGGGCAGTCCGGTCAGCGCATCATGATTGCCAAGGAAGGCGATGGCTTCGTCCTGTTCCTTGCGCGCGGTGACGTCGACCGCGTAACAAATAATCTCCTGCGCTTCTCCGTCATCGTCGCGGACCATGCGGCACTCGTCGGCGATCCAGCGCCACGATCCATCGTTGTGGCGGCAGCGGTATTCGTCGCGCCAACGCCCCGTGCCGAACAGTGCCGAAATCTTGCCCAGCACGCGCTGGCGGTCATCCGGATGAACGCTGTCGATCCACTGTGAAGGTTTGTCGATAAAGCGTTGCGGCGCATAGCCCAGCAATTCGGCGACGGAGGGGCTGACGTAGGTTACGGGGAAATTCGGCTTCACCCCCACGGTGTAGATCACCGCCGGACTTTCCTGCAGCAGGAAAGTCAGGCGCGCCTCGCTGCGCGCCAGCTTCTCGTGCGCCTGATCGATGGTGGCCTCGCGGGCCTGCAGCGAGGCCGCCATGGCGTCGAAGCCATGCGCCAGTTGGCCCAGTTCGCCGGTCGCCGCGGTCAGTCCCGAGCGGGCGACGAAATCGCCCTCGCCGATGCGGCGGCCGGCCACCACCAGCGCCTGCACCGTGCGCATGATGCCGATCTCGGCGCCGGCAATCGCCAGCGCCAGGGTGGCCAACAGGATCCCCAGCCCGATCGCCAGACTCTGCCAGTATTCCTGCAGCAGCGCCTCGCGCAGCGCTTCCTGCGGCACACCGATGGCGATATGCAGGGCGTACTTGTCGGAACCGCCCGTGGCGGCGAAGCTGAAATTTCGTTCGATGCCGTCCAGACCCCGCATCACGGCCGTGCCACGCGGCGACTTGAGGATTTGCTGCACCAGCGGATGCTGTGAGTCTTCGATGGCCGGCAAGGTGTTCGTCTTGGCGTTCCGATAGACCAACTGGCCGTCATGGTCAAAAAGCAGCGCTACGCTATCGTCTGCCGGTATCTCCTCCTTGATCATCCGGCCCAGGTCGGCAACATCCATGAGGGCAAGCGCCACGCCCAGGGTTTTGCCTCCCGCGTTCATTACCGGCTGGGCAAACACCACGTGCGGGGTATTGGTGATGTGCCCACGAATCATTCCACTGACCGTGAAGCGCTTCTGCGCCAGCATTTCCTTGAAATGCTCCTGATCGAAAAAGTTCTTGCCGGCCGCCGCCGCGGACGTGCACGTCATGCGACCCTGGCGATCGATGAAGGCAATAAGCCGGTATTGCGGCAGGCGCGCTTGCAAGCTGTCCACATAGGCCTGGCACTCGGCCGTGTCGCCGCCATGAATCTCGATGTCTCCTGCCAGGCCCGCGAGCAGATCATGTGCCGCTGCGGTGACCCCCTCCATCCGCACCAGCGCACCGACGAGTTTCAGGTGCAGGTTTTCGGCCTGTTCGCGCACCGTCCGCTGATAGCCCTGATAATGCGTCACGCTAAGTCCGATCAGCGAGGGCAACGCGCCCGCGAGCACCAGCAGGACAATGCGGGTGCGCAGGGAGTGCCAGAAGGGCAGGTTCAGCAACTGTGCCATTGCCGGTCGTTGACGGAATTCGCGAATTGTTGGCGTGCAACAAACTAGCATAGTCTCAAGGGGAGCGAAATTTGTTTATGCGTGATTCACGCGCCAAACTGCGGTGGGTACGTAGGAGCGACTCTGAAGCAGGCTTCCTGCGTCCGCCATCGACGCGGCGCGGTGTCTGCGTTGCGAGAGGTGTGGCGGGCAAACTGCGTTTCAGGTTAGTCTGGCGATTTGCCGAGGGCAAGAAATACTTCAATGGCGACCAGGTCTCATGAACGACATCACTGAAACGCCAGCCACGCTGTTGCTGGTCGACGACGAGGCGAGCATTCTTTCCTCGCTGCGGCGCCAGTTGCGTCCGGCGGGCTACCGGATTCATACCGCGGAAAGCGGCGCGGCGGGTCTTGAAATTCTCGAGCGCGAGCCGGTCGACCTGGTGGTTTCCGACATGCGCATGCCGGAAATGAGCGGCGCGCAGTTTCTTGAGCAGGTGCGCATTCGCTGGCCGGCCACGATGCGGATTCTGCTTACGGGCTACGCCGACGTCGGTTCGACCATCGATGCGATAAACCGCGGCGAGATCTACCGCTACATTGCCAAGCCCTGGGATGACAACCAGCTCGCGCTGACCATTCGCGACGCCCTCGAAAGCAATCGCCTGCGCAATGAAAACACCCGATTGCTGGCACTGACCACGGCGCAGAACGAGGCGTTGACGCAGCTCAACACAGGCCTGGAACAGAAAGTGGCCGAACGCACAGCGGAGATCCAGCAGGTCAACAGCTTTCTGAATCTGGCCAACGACCGGCTCAAGCAGAATTTTCTGGTCTCGATCAAGGTGTTTTCGGGTCTCATGGAACTGCGCGGCGGAACGATGGTCGGTCATTCGCGGCGGGTGGCCGATCTGGCGCGCAAGCTGGCCGTGCGCCTGGAACTTCCGGCCAAGGACCAGCAGGATATTTTTGTCGCCGCGCTGTTGCACGATATCGGCAAGATCGGCTTCACCGATAGTTTGCTGGGACGGCCGGTGTCGAGGATGAACGGCGAGGAAATGGGTGCCTATCGCCGGCACCCGGTCGCCGGCGAAGCGGCCCTGATGCCGCTGGCTGAACTGAAGGAAGCGGCGCGCATCATCCGCGCGCATCACGAGCGCTTCGACGGGCAGGGCTTTCCGGATGGGTCGCAGGGAGCGTTCATCCCGCTCGGGGCCCGCATCCTGTGCGTGGTCAATGACTATGACGGCATGCAAATCGGTAGCTTGTCGGAAAAGCGTGCAAGCCAGGAAGAAGCCAGGGCGACGTTGGCGCAGGGACGCGGCAAGCGCTACGACCCGCAGGTACTGGACGCTTTCTTCGCCATGATGGGTGCCCAGGCGCAGGAAATTGCCCTGGAGCAGGCCGTGCCGGCCGGCGAGGTGAAGGCGGGCATGGTGCTGGCGAGGGATTTCGTCGGGCGCGACGGGGTGCTGCTGCTGGCCGCCGATTACCTCCTGGACGCGCATCTGGTGAAGCAGATACAGGACATGGAACGACGCGAAGGCGGACGCTTGATTTTGTATGTGCGCCCCGACCGCCGCGGCTAGCCAAGCCAGGGATCGCCGGGTTAGCGAGGCCAGCCACGCATCCGCCGCGCTCGACTGCGGCGCACCCGCAAATGACTCATGGACGCGCGGATTGCTACCCCGCGCAAGCAAAGACTGGCGGCATAATGCCTGACGGTCGGAAATCCAAAAACAGGCGACTTTCAACACGGGGAGGCAGACGTGAACATCATGCAAAGACGGTGGACGCCGGCCAAGGGCTGGACGGCATTGCAGCCGGGTGCGGACGCTGCGCAGTTGGCGCTGGTATTCGGGGGCACGGCCCAGCTCGATGTCGACCGCTACAACGATCTGCGCGCGGATTACCCAGGGGCTCTGGTGGTCGGCTGCTCGACGGCCGGCGAGATTGCCGACACCAGCGTCAGCGACGACACCCTGGTCGTCACGGCGCTCACCTTTGCGCACTCGCAAGTCCGTCTTGCCAGTGCGCGCGCGGAGAGCCCCGGCGATGACAGGCGAATTGGTGCGGCCCTGGCGGCACAATTGCTCGGACCCGGACTCGTGCATGTTTTCGTTCTTTCCGACGGCCTCCATGTCAATGGCACGGAACTCGCGGCCGGCCTGCAGGACGGACTGCCGTCCGGCGTAGCGGTGACGGGCGGGCTTTCGGGAGATGGCGCGCGCTTCAGCCGTACCCTCGTCGTCGCCGATGCGCCGCCCGCCGAGCGTGTCGTCGCCGCCGTCGGCTTTTACGGCGATCGGCTCAAGGTTGGCTATGGTTCACTGGGCGGCTGGGATCCCTTCGGTCCCGATCGGCTGATCACGAAGTCCGCGGGCAACGTGCTCTACGAACTGGACGGGGAGCCGGCCTTGGCGCTCTACAAGCGTTATCTCGGGGAGCACGCCGCCGGCCTGCCGGCCTCCGGCTTGCTGTTCCCGCTTGCGTTGCGCGGTGCGGACGAAACGGAAACCGGGCTGGTGCGAACGATACTGGCGGTCGACGAGGCGGACGGTTCGATGACCTTCGCCGGCGACGTGCCGCAGGGCACTCACGCACGTCTGATGAAGGCGAATTTCGA
The DNA here is from genome assembly GCA_034376265.1 of Sulfuritalea sp. Lineage (GTDB taxonomy): Bacteria > Pseudomonadota > Gammaproteobacteria > Burkholderiales > Rhodocyclaceae > Sulfuritalea. The sequence goes on along the minus strand of JAXMJU010000394.1, from coordinate 7,035 downwards.
CCGCCTGATCGAAGGCGCGGCCGGCGCGGCGCGGGCTTCGCTGCTGGATGGCGGTGCGCGGCTCGCGGTGCTGATCAGTTGTGTCGGTCGCAAGTTGGTGCTCGGACAGCGCATCGAGGAGGAAATCGAGGGCGTGCGCCGCGTGCTTGGGAATGGTGTGGCGCTGACCGGCTTCTATTCCTATGGCGAGATTTCGCCCTACGCGCCGACGGCTCGCTGCGAACTGCACAACCAGACCATGACCATTACCAGCTTCGCCGAGGACTGAATGCACCCCTTGCTGGAACGTCAGATCAATCGATGTCTCGGTGGCGCGGACGGACTGCCGGTGGGGTGGCAGGATTTCTTTGCCGCGGTCGGCGACGCCTACGCTCAAGGCGACGCGGACCGGCGCATGGTAGAGCGCTCGCTCGACGAAATGTCGCACGAGCTGACCGAGCGCAACCGCGACCTGCGGCGGGAACTCGAGGCGCGCCGCGTGACCGAGACGGCCCTGCTCGCGGAAAAGGCCGAGCAGACGGCTCTGATCAGGAAACTCGAGGAGGCCCACAATCAGTTGCTGCAATCGGAGAAGCTGGCGTCAATCGGACAATTGGCGGCAGGTGTCGCCCATGAAATCAACAATCCCATCGGTTTTGTCAATTCCAACCTCGGCACGCTGGCGGAGTATGTGGACAGCCTGTTGACGGTACTGACCGCATACGAGACCGAGTGTCCCCACTGCGTCAATCAGGAAACACAGCAGCGCATCGACGCGGTTCGCGCGGCCGCCGAAATCGATTACCTGCGCAAGGATATCGGCCTCCTGCTTGCGGAATCGCGGGAAGGGTTGGCGCGCGTCAAGCGCATCGTCCAGGATCTCAAGGACTTCTCGCGCGTCGACGCCGGCGAGTGGGAATGGGCGGACCTCCATCGGGGGCTCGACTCCACGCTCAACGTCGTCAATAACGAAATCAAGTACAAGGCCGACCTGGTGAAGGAATACGGCAAGTTGCCGCAGGTCGAATGCCTGGCTTCCCAGCTCAACCAGCTATTCATGAACCTGGTGGTCAATGCCGCGCATGCCATCGCCGAACGGGGGACGATTACGATTCGCACCGGCACCCTGGATGAGGACTGGGTCTGGATCGAGATCGCGGACACGGGCAGCGGCATTGCGCCCGAGAACATGAAGCGCATTTTCGATCCCTTCTTCACCACCAAGCCGGTGGGCCAGGGTACCGGCCTCGGCCTTTCGCTCAGTTACGGCATTGTCCGCAAACACGGCGGACGCCTCGAGGTAAAAAGCGAGCCAGACGTGGGCACCACGTTCAAGGTGATTCTGCCGGTACGCGCCGCCAGGGAAGTGTCTGGAAACCAGCCGGGCGCGACGATTTCTTCACAAGCTTCGGGATGAGCGGCATCGCCACCGGGTTCCGCTTTATGTCCCGCAGGGACGGTATCCACGCGGACGCGGGCTGGCAAGCACCGACTATCGCCAGGCCGGCGCTTTGGCAACATAATGCCAATGTTGTGTTGACATGAATATATCCGTGTGTATCATGACGTCGAACTGATAATAATCGGTGCCGTTCAGGCGCCGACGTTTTTCCTCCCCGACAAGAAGTTTCGACACCAGACCTGATCGCAGGCGGTTCGCGGCACAGGCGCATCGCCCGCAAGAACAATAACGGGATGGCAAGGGGGAACTACAGTTGAATTCCAGGAACAGCGTATTCAGGCGCGGCGCACGGCCGTGACCGGCCGCCGTCTCGCTCGCGCCGAGTTTGTCCGCCTCGTCGCCGGTCTGTGCCGCTTGCAGCGGATTCCCTTCGAACCCGAACTGTTGTTGCAGCACTTTCCGCCGGACGCGGATGGCGGTTACGGCTGGACCGTACTGTTCGACGCCGTCGATCGCCTGGGCCTGACATTCGAGGAGCTGCCCCTCGAAGGCCTGGCCTCGGCTGTGGATCTGCCCTATCCGCTGGTGGCCCTGCCGCTGGCGGCTGGGACTGACGAGCCGGGTGTGGCGGCCTCGCCGCTGCTGCTGTTGCGCGCCGAAGGCAACTCAATCCGCTGCCTTTCGTCCGGCGCCGAACCGCCGGAACTGCCGCATCTCGAAAACCTCGACGCTCTGCGCGCGCGTTGCCAGCCGGTGGCTTGGGCCTTCCGGCCGAAAGCCGAAGCCGTGCGCGACATCGACGGACAAAACGACGAGAAACGCCCCTTCGGCTTCCGCTGGTTCATCCCCGAGCTGCTGCGCCACCGCAAGGTCTGGCGCGACATCCTGGCCGCCTCGCTGGCCCTGCAACTGGTCGGCCTGGCGACGCCGCTATTCACCCAGGTGGTGATCGACAAGGTGGTCGTCCATCAAACGCAGAGCACGCTCGTCGCCATCGGCGTCGGCCTGGCGTTGGCGCTGCTGTTTTCGGCGGCGTTCACCTGGGTGCGTCAGTACCTCGTGCTGCACACCGGCAACCGCATCGACGCCGTGCTCGGCAGCCGCGTCTTCGGCCACCTGCTGCGTCTGCCGCTGCCCTATTTCGCGCACCGCCCCACCGGCACACTGGTCGCCCGGCTGCACGGCGTCGAGACCATCCGCGAGTTCGTCTCCGGCGCCGCCGTCACGCTGATTCTCGATCTGCCCTTCATGAGCGTGCTGCTCGCCGTGATGTTCTGGTATAGCTGGCAACTCTCGCTGATCGTGCTCGGTCTGCTGCTGTTGCTGTCGATCCTGTCGATTGCGGTGACCCCGGTGTTTCGCCAGCGACTCGACCGGCAGTTCCTGCACGGCGCGCGCAACCAGGCCTTCGTCACCGAATACGTGGCCGGCATGGAAACGGTCAAGTCGCTGCAACTCGAAGCGCAGCTCGAACGGCGCTACGGCGGCTTGCTGGCGAGCTATCTTGCGGCCGGTTTCGACACCAAACAGGCCGCCAACACCTATCACACCGTCGCCAACGCGCTGGAACAACTGCAAAGCCTCGCCGTGCTCGTCGTCGGCGCGCTGCTGGTGATGCAGAACAACGGCTTCACCATCGGCATGCTGGTCGCCTTCCAGATGTTCGCCGGCCGCCTTTCCCAGCCGATGCTGCGCCTGGTCGGCCTGTACCAGGAATTCCAGCAGGCCAGCATCGCCGTCAAACGGCTCGGCGATCTGATGGACGCGCCGGCCGAGCCCTACGCGCTACAGCCGAGCCGCACCCGCGCAGAGGAAGGGCGCATCGACTTGCAAGGTGTCTCCTTTCGTTACAGCGAGCATCATCCTTGGCTCTACCGCCATCTCGACCTGGTCTTCCGTCCCGGCAAGACGACGCTGATCGCCGGCCCCTCGGGCTGCGGCAAAAGCACCCTGGCGAAACTCCTGCTCGGCTTCTACCGGCCGCAGGACGGGCGCATCCTGCTCGACGGTCGCGACATCGCACATCTCGCCGCCAACGAACTGCGCCAGATCTACGGCGTGGTGCCGCAGGAAACCGTGCTCTTCGCCGGCACGGTGATCGAAAACCTGCAACTGGCCAATCCGCACGCGGACTTCACCGAGATCGTCGCCGCCTGCCGGATGGCCGAGATCCACGAGACCATCGAGTCCCTGCCGGCGGGCTACCAGACCGAACTCGGCGAGCATGGCGTCGGCCTTTCCGGCGGCCAGAAGCAGCGCATTGCCATCGCACGGGCATTGCTCAAGCGGCCCAAGGTGCTGATCTTCGACGAAGCCACGGCGAATCTCGACCACGAGACGGCGGAGCATTTCGCCCGGACCATCAATCAGCTCAAGGGCAAGGTGACGATCCTGTTCATCACGCATCAGGTGCCGCGCGGACTGCAGGTGGACGCGGTGGTCACGCTGGGGCTGCGGGAACCGCCGGCGGGCGCGGCGACCGACGTCGAGGATGGGGAAGTGCGGGAATGAGCGAAGTCGCGGCAAGCCGGCGGGCCGCCGGCGAAGCCCAAGAGTTGGCGCTGGCGAGACGGCGAGAGAAGGATGGCAAAGGAAGGGAAAACGGAATGCGGGTTTTGAGGAGAGGACGATGAAACGCAATGGTGACGATGACAAATTTAGTCAGGGGGAAAGTCGGCGCTGGCGGGAGTGCGCCCATGGATGCAACGACAACACATGGAGGATTGCCGCATGAGAACAACCCTGACAACGCTGCTGTCAGTCCTGCTTCTTTCCGCCTGTGCCGGCGTTGGTGCCGGCGGTAGCCGGTCATGGAAGGAGCAGGTGATTTTGCCGGACGGGCGAGAACTGATCGTCGAACGGTCCCATACCCTGGGCAATCGTTTCGACCGGGAATTGTCGGCGATCAATGCTCCGCCGGGTGCCACGGCCTATGTCGTCACCGTGCCTCTGCCGGATGGCCGCAAAGTCAGTTGGGAGGCCGAACACAAGGACATGATTCCGATTGCGGTGACGGTGGCTTCTGGTTCCGCCTATGTATTGGCGAGTCCAAGCTGTTTTACTTTTCAGAAACTGGGATTCCCTGAGCCACCCTTCATACTTTTCAAACACGAGGAGAAGCAATGGACGCGCACCACTATCGCCGAATTTCCGGATGTAATCACGGAAGCAAATCTGTTGATCGCAACCGATAGCCAACGGGCGGCTAACGAATTCGACAAGGGCGTGGTCACCGCAAAGGCAGTCAAGCGGTTGAATGAGGGGAACGTTATGAGGCACATCTATCGCCAAGGAATCGACAAATATCTTTGGGCTGCTTGTGGTAAAGCAGGCAGTGCACGCAATTCAGAAGAACACAAACAGGAGAAATGACATGGACAATATCGTTGCCGACTATGCCTTGCTGAGTCTTGCCGCTTACCGTGACAAGCGCGTCTTTCCCGTGAATCGCGTTTATCCGTCCGTCGATTGGCAGGCCCTGCCCAATGGTCTCGATCATGCCGCCGACGGTTCCGGCTTCGAGGCCGTCGCCTACCGCAACACGCAGACCAATGAAATCGTTATCGCCTACACCGGCACCGATGAAATGTCCGACTGGTGGACCAACATCGGTGGCTTCACCGGCGCCTGGCCGAGCGGCCAGATGAAGAGCGCGGCGAGATTCTATGCCGAGGTCAGCGCCGCCAACCCCGCGGCATATATCACCTTTACCGGCCATAGCCTGGGCGGCGGCCTGGCCGGACTGGTGGGCGTTCTATTCAATCGCCCCGCCTACACCTTTGACCCGGCGCCCTTCCGCGCCAGCGCCAACAATGACATTCGCAACGCAATCCGTGACGATCTCGACAGCAATTCGCTGTTGAGCACAGCGCTTGCGACAGTCCTGGACAGCTTTCACAGCAGTCTGCCCGCCAGCGGTTCAAGCGCAAGCACGGAACCGGGCATCCGTGGTGAGGATGCCATCCGCCGGATGGTCACCCAGAACGAAGCTCTCGCCAAATGGTTGCCGGACAACTTCATCGGCACTCGTGCGCCGGCTATCCTCGATCATGCTTCTCTTGACCAGTCCAGCGTCGATTTGCACTCGATGAGCCTGGAGGCCGCCATGGTGGTAGCCCCCGGTTTCTGGGACGCTGCCAAGCAACTGGAAAACCTCATCCCCGTAATATTCGATGCGCAGATTTTTGCAAAGGACGCTTCGCGATCCGAGCCAACACTCCTCGATCATCTTCTGCGCAACCAAGTCGGCGTTACCGGTCCGAGTCTGGGCGACACCACCGATCTCGCAAAGCAAAAGATGCTCGATCACTTCGCCGCCGACCTGGCGAAACTTGTTACCGCTGGCGGGCAAGCCGTGTCCGACAACGATCTTGACCGCGCTCTGATCGCGTTCCTCGGCCGCGCCTATCTCAAACAGGACAGGGGCTTCGAGAAAGAACTGTTCAAGGCGGTCGATGGCGGATTGAATTTCGATACCTCCGATGTCACTTCTGATATCAGCACCGATTCCGGGTTTGTCCGGCATTTCAAGACCTACCTCGAAACTCAACTGGGTGCCGAGCTCTTCGGCCAATATCAGGCGCTGATTACCCAGGCGAAGGACTGGTACATCGCTGGCACAGCCATGTCGGCCACCGCCGATGCCAAAGCTGCCTTCATGCTCGGCGGCAACGGCACGGACGACCTCACTGGCGGCAGCCAAGCCGACCTGCTGGTCGGCGGTATCGGAATGGATACCTTGAATGGCAAGGCCGGTGCCGACATCCTTATAGGAGGACAGGGTAGCGACCTCTACGTCTTCAACACCGGCGATGGCGCGGACACCCTCATCGACGATGGCGCCAACCGGCTCATTTACGACGGCGAACTCATCGCCGGCCTGGTCGTCAAGGATGCCAGCACCGGGCAATACAAGTTTGTCGATAGCACCGGCAAGACGATCGAGTTTCATTCCCCCGGCGTGCTGACGCTGGGCGGTGGTGACACGATCACTTTCCAGAACCAAACCACTGGACAAGCCCTCGACGGCAGTTTCGGCCTTCAACTCTACGAAGAAACCGCCGCCCCCATCACCACCCGCACCCTCACCGGCGACTACCAGGCCTTCGACTTCAACGCCACGAAAGACGGCATCCAGACCCAGACCGACGATCTGGGCAACGTCATCCGCGACTCGACCAAGCCCGCCCCCGGCCGCTACGATTACTTCGAGGACAGCGCCGGCAACGACATCATCCAGGGCTTCGGCGGCGACGACTTCCTCAACAGTTGGCGCGGCGGCGACGACCGCATCGACGGCGGCGAAGGCAACGACTGGCTGACGGGCAGCGCCGGCAACGACCTGGTCGAAGGCGGCTTCGGCCGCGACGTGCTGGTCGAGGGCGAAGGCAACGACCGGCTCTACGCCGACGGCAAGCTCGATCTGGAAGACGCCCTGGCCCTGGAGAACGAAATCCCCAGCGGTGCGCAAGGCGAAGTTCTCAGCGGCGGCGCCGGAGATGATCTCGCCATCGGCGGCATCGGCAACGACGTGTTTCTGGGCGGCACCGGCGACGACATCCTGGTGGCCGGCGCCGGCGACGACACCATTGACGGCGATGCCATGGCCACCAACATCACGCCCGCCTGGAACGTCATCCGCAGCGTCACCACCA
>JAXMJU010000393.1:0-16184 GCA_034376265.1 Sulfuritalea sp. | reverse complement strand
GCCTGCGCCGGGCGCGGGCCATGGCGCCGGCGGCGATCGTCGCTGCGGTGACCGAATCCGGCCTGCGCGGCCGCGGCGGCGCGGCCTTTCCGGCCGGCATCAAGTGGCAGACCGTGCTGGCGACCCCGGAAGCGCAGAAGTACATCGTCTGCAATGCCGACGAGGGCGATTCCGGCACCTTTTCCGACCGCATGCTGATGGAGGGCGATCCCTTCTGTCTGCTCGAAGGCATGGCCATCGCCGGCCTGGCGGTCGGCGCCGCGCAGGGTTACATCTATGTCCGCTCCGAATACCCGCACGCGGTCGCCGCGCTCGAAGCCGCGCTGGCCGGGGCCGGCGACTTCCTCGGCGAATTCAAAATCGAGGTGCGCAAGGGCGCCGGTTCCTATGTCTGCGGCGAGGAAACCGCGCTGCTGGAAAGCCTCGAAGGCCGGCGCGGCATCGTCCGCGCCAAGCCGCCGCTGCCGGCGGTCGCGGGCCTGTTCGGCCGGCCGACGGTGATCAACAACGTGATCACCTTCGCCAGCGTGCCCGACATCCTGGCGCAGGGCGCCGCCGCTTACCGCGATCTGGGTTGCGGCCGTTCGCGCGGCACGCTGCCCTTCCAGCTCGCCGGCAACATCAAGTACGGCGGCCTGGTCGAAGTGCCCTTCGGCCTCACGCTGCGCGAACTGCTTTACGACTTCGGCGGTGGTTCGCGTTCGGGCCGGCCGCTGCGCGCGGTGCAGGTCGGCGGGCCGCTGGGCGCTTACCTGCCGGCGTCGCAATTCGACACCCTGCTCGACTACGAGGCCTTCGCCGCGATCGGTGGCGGGCTGGGCCACGGCGGCGTCGTCGCCTTCGACGATACGGTGGACATGGCGCAGCAGGCGCGCTATGCGATGAAATTCTGCGCCATCGAATCCTGTGGCAAATGCACACCCTGCCGCATCGGTTCGACGCGCGGCGTCGAAGTCATCGACCGCATCCGCGCCGGGCAGCAGGAGCAGATCGAACTGCTGCAGGACTTGTGCGAAACCCTGAGCCAGGGCTCGCTGTGCGCCATGGGCAGCATGACGCCGATTCCGGTCATGTCGGCACTGCGGCACTTTCCCGGGGATTTCGGAGACAAACGCACATGAACGCTCCGCAGACTATCGATTTCGGCACGCCAAGAGTTGACGCTGGCGACACGGTGAGTCTGGAGATCGACGGTATCGCCGTCAGCGTTGCGCGCGGCACCTCGCTGCTGCGCGCCGCCGCCGAAGCCGGCGTGTCGATCCCCAAGCTCTGTGCCACGGATTTCGTCAAGCCCTTCGGCTCCTGCCGCCTCTGTCTGGTCGAGATCGAGGGCCGCAAGGGCTACCCGTCCTCCTGCACCACGCCGGCCGAAGCCGGCATGAGGGTGCGCACCCAGTCGCCGCAACTGGCGAAACTGCGGCGCAACGTGATGGAGCTTTACATTTCCGATCACCCGCTGGACTGCCTGACCTGCTCCGCCAACGGCAACTGCGAGCTGCAGACCATGGCCGGCGTGGTCGGCCTGCGCGAAGTGCGCTACGGAAAGGGTGACCCGACCCCCGGCGAGAACCACTACGTCGATGCGGTGAAGGACGAGTCGAATCCCTATTTCAGCTACGACCCCGGCAAGTGCATCGTCTGCAACCTCTGCGTGCGCGCCTGCGAGGAACAGCAGGGGACGTTCGCCCTGACCATCGCCGGCCGCGGCTTCGGCTCGCGGGTCACGGCGGGGCAGGGCGAGTCCTTCATGGCCTCCGACTGCGTTTCCTGCGGCGCCTGCGTCCAGGTCTGCCCGACCGCGACGCTGATGGAAAAGAGTGTCATCGAACAGGGCCAGGCCGAACGCAGCGTGACCACCACCTGCGCCTATTGCGGCGTCGGCTGCGGCCTGCGCGCCGAGATGAAGGGCAGTGAGGTGGTGCGCATGGTCCCGTGGAAGGACGGCCGCGCCAACGAGGGCCACGCCTGCGTCAAGGGCCGCTTCGCCTGGGGCTACGCGACGCATCCGGACCGCATCACCAAGCCGATGATCCGGGCGCAGATCAGCGATCCCTGGCGCGAGGTGTCGTGGGACGAGGCGCTGGCCCACACCGCGCGCGAGTTCCGCCGCATCCAGGACCAACACGGCCGCAACGCCATCGGCGCCATCGTCTCCAGCCGCTGCACCAACGAGGAGGACTACCTGGTGCAGAAGCTGGTGCGCTCGGCCTTCGGCAACAACAACGTCGACACCTGCGCCCGCGTCTGCCATTCGCCGACCGGCTACGGCCTCAAGCAGACGCTCGGCGAATCGGCCGGCACGCAAGGCTTCAAGTCGGTCGATCAGGCCGACGTGATCATGGTGATCGGCGCCAACCCGAGCGACGGCCATCCGGTGTTCGCCTCGCGCCTCAAGCGCCGCATCCGTGAGGGCGCCCGGCTCATCGTCGTCGATCCGCGCCAGATCGATCTGGTGAATTCGCCGCACGTGCGCGCCGAGCATCACCTGAAACTCAAGCCCGGCACCAATGTCGCCGTGCTCTCCGCCATGGCGCATGTGATCGTCACCGAGGGTTTGGTCGATGAGGCCTTCGTCGCCCAACGCTGCGAAGCCAAGGCCTTCGCCGACTGGCGCGAATTCGTCGCCCGCCCGGCGAATTCGCCCGAGGCGCTGCAGGCCGCCAGCGGCGTGCCGGCCGCCGCAGTACGCGCCGCGGCACGCCTGTATGCGACGGCTGACAACGCGGCGATCTACTACGGCCTCGGCGTCACCGAGCACTCGCAGGGTTCGACGGCGGTGATCGCCATCGCCAACCTCGCCATGGCCACCGGCAACCTCGGCCGCGAGGGCGTCGGCGTCAATCCGTTGCGCGGCCAGAACAACGTGCAGGGCTCCTGCGACATGGGCAGCTTCCCGCACGAGCTGCCCGGCTACCGCCACGTTTCCGACACGCCGACGCGCGAGATGTTCGAGCGCGACTGGGGCGTGACCATCCAGTCCGAGCCGGGCCTGCGCATTCCCAATATGTTCGAGGCCGCGCTCGACGGTTCCTTCCTCGGCCTCTACTGCCAGGGCGAAGACCCGGCGCAATCCGACCCCGATACGCAACACGTCACGGCCGCGCTGTCGGCCATGGAATGCGTGGTGGTGCAGGACCTGTTCCTCAACGAGACCGCCAAGTTCGCCCATGTCTTCCTGCCCGGCGCCTCCTTCCTCGAAAAGGACGGCAGCTTCACCAATGCCGAACGCCGCATCTCGCGCGTGCGCCGCGTCATGGCGCCGCTGGCCGGCATGGCCGACTGGGAAGTGACCCAGGCTTTGGCCCAGGCGCTGGGTTACGACATGCACTACGGCCACCCGTCGGAGATCATGGACGAGATCGCGCGCCTGACGCCGACCTTCGCCGGCGTCAGCTACGCCAAGCTGGAGCGCGCCGGCAGCCTGCAGTGGCCCTGCAACGACGATGCCCCCGGCGGCACGCCGACCATGCACGTCGACCAATTCGCCGGTTTACGCGGGGGCAAGGGCCGCTTCCTGATCACGCAATACGTGCCGACCGACGAGAAGGTCACGCGCCGCTTCCCGCTGCTCTTGACCACCGGCCGCGTGCTCTCGCAGTACAACGTCGGCGCGCAGACGCGGCGTACCGCCAACGTCGACTTTTACGCCGCCGACCTGCTCGAAATCCACCCGCACGATGCCGAGGAACGCGGCATTCGCGAGGGCGACCGCGTCGGCATCGAGTCGCGCGCCGGCAAGACCGTGCTGCCGGCGACCGTCACCGAGCGGGTGCAGCCGGGCGTGGTGTACACCACTTTCCACTTCCCCGAATCGGGCGCCAACGTGGTCACCACCGACAACTCGGACTGGGCCACCAACTGCCCCGAGTACAAGGTCACCGCGGTGCAGGTCTCGCGGCAGTCCGGTGCATGAAGCCCGCATGAGACCGGCATGAAACCCATGGCCCGGCGCCCGGTGTGGCGCGACGGCGCAAGCCGGCCCGACGATCTGGCGGAGGAGATCCCGGTCGCCTTCGAGTACAACGGCATCAGCCACGCGGTGATGCTGGCCACCCCGGCCGACCTCGAGGATTTCGCCGTCGGCTTCAGCCTGACCGAAGGCATCGTGGCGCGCCGCCAGGACATCTTCGACATCGGCGTCAGCGACTCGGCGGCCGGCATCACGCTGCAGATCGAGATCGCCGGCGACGCCTTCGCCCGCCTCAAGGCGCATCGCCGCAGCCTCACGGGGCGCACCGGCTGCGGCCTGTGCGGGGTCGAGAGCCTCGACCAGGTGCGGCGCAATTTGTCGCCGCTGCCGCCGGCCGCGCCGTTTCCGCTGGCCGCGCTCTACGCCGGCATGCGCAGCCTGCCGCTGCAGCAGCTCTTGCAGCAGGCCACGGGCGCCACCCATGCCGCCTGCTGCGTCGAGCGCGACGGCAGCATCGATTACGTGCGCGAGGACGTCGGCCGCCACAATGCGCTGGACAAGACGCTCGGCGCGCTGGCGCGCAAGGGCGGCGTCGCCGGCGAGCGCGCACTGGTCATCACCAGCCGCGCCAGCTTCGAGATGGTGCAGAAAGCCGCGGCACTGGGCGCCGGGACTCTCGCCGCGGTGTCGGCGCCGACCGCGGCCGCGGTGCGCCTGGCGGAAAAACTCAACCTGACTCTGATCGGCTTCCTGCGCCAGGAGGCCTGCGTGATCTATACCGGAACCATGACGGAGGCCATCGCATGAAGCGCGACAACTTGATCAAAATGGCCAACGGGATCGGCGCCTTTTTCGAGGCCATGCCGGATCGTCGGCAGGCCGTTGCCGACGTCGCCAGCCACCTGCGGCGGACCTGGGATCCGCGCATGCGCGTCGAAATCCTGAAGTCGCTCGGCACCACCGAGGAAGCCCAGCTCAAGCCCGTGGTGCGCGATGCGCTGCTGGCCCTCGCGCGCAGCGATGTCTAGTTTCGCTTAGGTCTACTTGCGGCCACTTAGCAGGTCCACTCAGTTCCGCCAGACGCCGGGCCGCAGAGTTGGCGCTGGCGACACGGCGCCGCCAGGCGGCGGCTCAGGTCTTGCTGACGCAGTTGAGCATCCAGTGCACGCCGAAACAGTCGACGAGACTGGCGAAATAGCCGCCCCAGAACATTTCCTGCAGCGGCATCTCGACTTTGCCGCCGACCGATAGCGCGGTAAACAGGCGCTCGGTTTCGGTGCGCGTATCGGGTTCGAGATTGATGTACATGTTGTTGCCGGGCTTCACCGTGAAGCCCATCGACTTGGGTGCGTCGGTTCCCATCAGCACATGCCCGCCCAGAATCGGCAATTCCACATGCATGACCAGATCCTTGTCGGCCTCGGCCAGCGGCGGCTGGCCGGGCGCGGCCGGAATGTCCTTGAAGCGGGCGATGGGCATCGTGAATTCGGTGCCGAAGACCGACCGGTAAAAGAGGAAAGCCGCTTCGGTCGAACGCGGGAAGTTGAGGTAGGTGCTGACGCGGGCCATGGCAGGTACTCCAGGGTTTGGGGTTGTCGTCGGGGGGGCCTTGGCCTGCTCGCGGCAGCCGAGCCGATCCTGCGGCACCTGTCTTGCGGATTGCTTTAATAGTAAAGCAATGGCCGGTCGAATTCAAATCGGGCAAGACCCTGGCGGGCGGGGGGCGCCGACTGCGCAACACGTCGCTTCATGGTGTTACCATGGTGTCACCAGCAGACAAAAGGCGATCAATCGTGTCCACCACATCACTCAAGCTTCCCGATGATCTCAAGCAACGAGCCATTGCTGCAGCCGAGAAGGTCGGGGTATCGCCGCATGCCTTCATGGTCCATGCGATCGAGCTGGCGGCGACGGCGGCGGAGCGGCGCGCCGGTTTCGTGGCCGAGGCGCTGGCGGCGCGGGAGCAGATGCTGAAGACCGGCAAGGGCTACGATTCCGCTGAGGTTCATGCCTACCTGAAGGAGCGCATTGCAGGCGGCAAAGCGGCCAAGCCGAAAGCCGGATCTTGGCGAAGCTGAGTTATTCCGGACAGGCGCTGGCCGACCTCGAAAGGTTGGGCGATTTCCTGATCGGGACCGATCCGAAGGCGGCGCTTGAGACCGTGGGATTGATCGAGGAAGCCGTGAGCTTGCTGATTCGCCATCCGCTGATCGGTCGTCCTGTCGAGTTCCCCTTGCGCGAACTGGTGATATCCCGCGGGCGCACCGGCTACACTGCGCTCTACAGCTTCGAGGAAGCCCACGACGCCGTGCTGATTCTCGCGATCCGCCATCAGCGCGAAGCGGGCTATTGGGGGGCGGACGAGGACTGAATCGGGCCAGCGCCAGGAGTTGGCGCTGGCGATACGGCAATCGAGAGCCATCGGGTCAACTGAGCGGGTCGGCATGGAATTTTCGATCAGTGCAGAAATTGCTATCCTGCCCGTGCCGCCTTGCTGAACACGGCAACCGATCCCTTATCGCTCATGCCAACCATACTTCGCGCACTGCGGGCCGACATCACCACGCTGGCGGTTGACGCCATCGTCAATGCGGCGAACTCCTCGCTGCTGGGAGGCGGCGGCGTCGATGGCGCGATCCATCGCGCCGCCGGGCCCGAACTGCTGCAGGAATGCCGCCTCCTGGAGGGCTGCGACACCGGCGACGCCAGGCTGACCAGGGGCTATCGGCTGCCGGCCAGGCACATCATCCATACCGTGGGGCCGGTCTGGCGCGGCGGAAGCAGCGGCGAAGCCGAACTGCTGGTTTCCTGCTATCGGCGCTCGATGGAACTCGCCGCAGCGCACGGCCTGCGCTCGATCGCCTTCCCGGGCATCAGCACCGGCATCTACGGCTACCCCGTCGAACTGGCCGCCCGGCTTGCCGTCGGCAGTCATGCAACAGGCGTTTTGGTCAGGCCCGGCGTTTGGGTTTTATGAAGCTGGCGAACAGTTCGCTCTTGGCTCGCTGCATCGCCTGAGCCGCTGCCAAGTCGGTTTGCGACTTTGCCTGGGTCTGCAAGGCGGCTAGCGTGATCCCTGCCTTGAGTGAGACCAATCCCTTCGCGCTCAACTGCGCCAGGCACTCCAGCGGCGTCTTCACATCATCATGCTTGTAGCGCTTGACGATCTTGCCTTTGGGGCTGACGACCTCGGTTGCAAACAGACAAGGGCGGTGCAGATTGAGCCAGGGATTGAACGTCTCCTGGTAGAACGCATTGATCGGTTTGGCGTACTCCTGCGGGATATGGTCGTAGCCCATGTGCTTGCGCACCACACAGGCGTTCTTGCTTTCCGCCAGCGCGTTGTCGTTGCTGTGGCGCGAGCGTGACTTGGTTTGCTCGATGCGCAGTTTCTCCAGCAGCTTCGCCACCTGATGGTTGATGTACTCCGAGCCGTTGTCGGAGTGAAAGCCGAGAATCACAAATCGCCGTGGCGCCAGCGCCAACTTTCGACGCGAAACGCGGGTCTATACTTGATTCCACGAGCTGGAAGTTCCCATTCCCCTGGCAAGCGAGGAGGACGCCATGACCGACACCCGCAACACCTACAGCACCGGCGACCTGACCGTCGTCTGGCAACCGGCGCTGTGCATACATTCGGAGAAATGCTTTCACGGCCTGCCTGCCGTGTTCGATCCGCAGCAGCGCCCCTGGATACGCGTCGAGGCCGCGAGCGCCGAAGCCATCATCGCCCAGGTGGCGAAATGCCCCTCCGGGGCCTTGTCGATCGAGTCGGCCGCGGCAGGCGCGGCGGCCCCCGAGTCCGCGCTGCGCGTCGAGGTGCTGCGCGACGGCCCGCTACTGCTGCACGGCGCGGTCACGCTGGTCGATGCCGACGGCAAGACCACCGCCCACGAGGGCACGACGGCGCTGTGCCGCTGCGGCGCGTCGGCCAACAAGCCGTACTGCGACGGCTCGCACAAGCGCATCGGCTTCCGCGCCTGAACCCGCCGGGCCCGCGCCGGCCGCGGTTGGGCCGCGGCGTCAGGCGGTCAAGGCATTGCCGGCGCGGGTGATCACTTCCACTTCGGAATGCAGGGTGCGGTGGATCGGGCACTTGTCGGCGATTTCCAGCAGCCGCCGGCGCTGCTCGGCGTCGAGCGGCCCTTCGAGGTCGATCACGCGCTCGATGCGATCGATTTTGCCGACGCGGGTTTCACAGCTGGCGCAATCGGTGGCGTGGACTTTCGCGTGATTGAGGACGACGCGGACGTTGGCCAGCGGCCATTGCTTCTGCCGCGCATACATGCGCAACGTCATTGCCGTGCAGGCCCCCAGTGCCGCCGTCAGCATGTCGTAGGGGCTCGGTCCGAGATCGTCGCCGCCCACCGTCGCCGGCTCGTCGCCCAGCCAGGTGTGCCGTCCGGCGCTGATGGCGACGGTAAACGCGCCGGTGCCGCGTTCCGTCACATGCACCGTGCCGTCGCTCGCCGCCGCTGCAACAGCCGCCGTCGCGCCCGACGATTCTTCGGCCGGCAGGTAGCGTTGCGCCCACGCCGCAATCACGCCGGCGGCATAGCGCGCATCGACGGCGGTATTGAGCAGATGGTCGGCACTGTCCAGTGAAACAAAGGATTTCGGGTGACGTGCCGCTTCAAAGATCTGCCTTGCGCTGTCGACCGAGACCACCGCATCCGTGGGCGAATGCAGCACCAGTAGGGGGCGATGCAACTCGCGAATGCGGCTGGCCTGCGCCTGGCCGGCCAGGTCTGCGACAAACTCGCGGCGGATGGTAAAGGGGCGTCCGGCCAGTTGCACGGTGGCCTGCCCCTGCTCCTCGATCAGCTTCAGTCCCGCGGCAAACTGTCGCGTCACCTGCGTCGGCTCGAAGGGTGCGCCCAGCGTCGCCACTGCCTTGCAATCGCCGACTCGGTGGGCCGCCGCGAGGACCGCCGCACCGCCCAGCGAATGCCCGATCAGCAGCGCGGGCGGGCCATGGTGGCCGCGCAGCCAGTCCGCCGCGGCGACCAGATCGTCGACATTGGAGCTGAAATGGGTATTGGCGAAGTCGCCGCCGCTGCCGCCGAGGCCGGTGAAGTCGAAGCGCAGCACGCCAAAGCCGGCCTCCGCCAGCGCCCGCGCGATGAAGGCGGCCGCCTTGCTGTCCTTGGAACAGGTGAAGCAGTGGGCAAACACGGCCCAGGCGCGAGCTGCCGTCTCCGGCGTATCGAGCCGTCCGGCGAGCATCTCGCCCTGGCTGCCGGGGAATTCAATGCGTTGAGTGGGCATGGCGTACCGTCTTTCATCGCGTTTGAAGTTCCGCCTATTGTGCACCGCCCGGTGCCCGGGCACCCCCGGCATTCTCGATCATGTCCAGCAGCTTCATGATGCGGGCCTTTACGACCGGGTGTCGCTCCAGTCTCGATGCAGCATCCTCCCTTCGCGCGCCTTGAGCTTCAATGTCATTGTGCATCGCCGTCTCCTGTGGGCGCCCTTGCCACGCGGTATCGGCACAATCTCCTTTACCTTTCTGCATCTTCGACCTTTACCCCTCTGTTCTCGGGTTTGACCTTGCGGCGTCCAACACTTTCAATTGCACCCTTGCTCCTCGTGACGCCACCGGATAAATTTCGGCGCAAACCGACCCCTGGCCGAAAATGCCAAATCATTTTTTCAAGGTATTTGTTTGTCGGCTGTTGGCGCCTTGCCAGACAAGGCATTGGCGCGCTCGGCGGGGATCGAACCCACAACCCCTGGCTTCGGAGGCCATGAACTATAATCGATTAGAATTGTTATCTGATGGCATAAAACGTACTAACTATCTGCTTTTATTTATCTTTAAATGTGACATGTTAAAAACAGTTGCATACCTTACGGCGACTCAAATACAATAATATCACCAATTAATGCCGGTCGGTCAAGTGAAGTGATCTCAAAGCACGGGGGGGAAATTGAGTATTGGCCCCTGCAAAAATTGATGAAATTGCGCTTCCCTTCCCTCTGTTTTTCTTCGTCCACGCCATCGGCATTGTGCCGCCAATTGCTGTCCATGCCGCGTACTGTAGCGGGTGCCATGCACCCGCTCATTCTTCAGATTGTTGAAGAAGCTTTCTGTCGGGGCGTTGTCCCAGCAATCTCCCTTGCGGCTCATCGAGCAGACCATCCCGTATTCTTCCAGCCGCGCCTGAAAGGCGTGGCTCGCATACTGGCTTCCCGGGTCGGAGTGGTGAATCAGACCCGGCGCCGGCTTCTTGCGGAACCACGCCATGGTCAGCGCATCAATCACGATGTCCGCCGTCATTCGCGGCTTGATCGACCAGCCGACGACTTCCCTGTTGAACAGATCGAGGACCACGGCCAGGTAGAGCCAGCCCTCGTCAGTCCAGATGTAGGTCATGTCGGCGCTCCACACTTGATTCGGTGTCGCGGGCGTGAAGTCCCGGGCGAGCAGGTTCGGCGCCACCGGCAGCGCGTGCTTCGAGTCCGTCGTGGCCTTGAAGCGCCGCTTGTGCCGTGCCCGGATGCCGTTCCTCCGCATCAGGCGCTCGACGCGCTCTTTGCTGGCCGGGAATCCCCGGTCGGGCAGTTCGCGCACCATGCGGGGCGACCCGTATTCACTCTTCCGTACCTTATCGAGCGCCTTGCCCAGGTGACGCATCACACGGAACTTGTCGAACAGAATGGCCGCCTGCGGGGCGCGTTGCTGGGTGGCGGTGCGAAACGGCTTCCACATGTCCATCACGGCCAGGCGGATGCCCTGGGCCTTCTTCGGCCCCAGCCAATCGTAGAACTCAAGCATGCTGGCCTCCGAGCGGTCGGCGCCGCCGAACCAGATCGGTCGCTTGCGGATCAGGTCGCTCACCACGATGCGGTAGGTGTGCCCCTTCTTGATGGAAATCTCGTCGATCCCGATGGCCTTGGGACCCGGTGTGCCGGCTCGATCCAACTGGATCTGCATGTACTGCTTGTCCAGTTCCTTGACCGTGCGCCAGCTCAGTTCCAGTTCCTTGGCAACATCCGTGAGGCTGGAGGTGCGACAGCGGCGGCCAACGAACCAGGCGAAGCGCTTTGTGTAGAACGGGTTGCCGCCAAGGAAGTCGAGTTTCTCCCGCTTCACGGCGGTGCAGGTTCGGCAGCGAACACGACGAACCTCGAACCCCAGGTAGATCCGGGTGTCGCCGCTGGAGAGATCGCGCACGCGGCGTGTGGTGCGGTCGTACCAGCCCGTCTGAATGCGATCGCAACCGCCGCAAACTGTTTACTTGAGCGACGGACAAGGGTGACGATCCGCGCGCTCGGATCACCGAAAATGCCGCGCACTCGCTTTTGGGCGCGAAAACCAGGGAAGTTGTATGCGTTGCTGAGACGCTTGGGTTTGCGCGATGCGGCCATGGCTGAATTCTGCCATCGCCACGCCAGCCACCGCTCCCGAATCTCCTCACCTCAATGCTCCCGGCTATTCGATTGGCATTGGAAATGACCCACACTCAGTGCACAAGACCAATTTTTAAGATATCGCACTGCCGCTGGAGCCGAATGTTCTCAGCCCGCAGTCGCGACAACTCCATCTGGTTCGGCGTAACCACCTCGGCACCCCCACCGTTGAGCTTGCCGGCATCGGCGGCCTTCACCAAGTTGCGCAGCGTTTACTCGACCAGGCTCAGTTCCCGCGCCACGGTCCCAATACTCTGGCCCGCCTTCACCCGCTTCACCGCCAGCCCCTTGAACTCGGCGGTGTATTCCTGCTTCGGTTTCTTCAACTTCACTTCTCCCTCCAATTTACCGGGGCGCCATACCCCATCTCTTGGAAGACGAAATTCCGCGGGAAGCGAACTTCCTCATCGACACCAAATTCTGATCGTCAAGGCGGTCTACGGGCGACGCTTACGAATCGCAGACACATGCAACCACATCTCATAACGCAAATCGCTGACAAATTAGCAACAGAATTGTTGCCAGCGGAGGAGATCAGACGTGTTTTACACGCGCTGGGCTTCCGAGTTGAGGCGCCGGAACTGCACAACGTGCTTGACTTGGCCGCCGAACTCCAGCCGATAATCGAACTAATACGCCCCGAGTTGCCTGGTTTTTGGGAGGTGATCGACCGTTTTCGGCAAGCCCCTGATCTCAGACTCCACGCAAAGGCAGTCCTCGATCCTGCCACCGAGGAGGGCGCTTACGTGCGCGTCTCGAGCCGCTCGAAAACAAGAGGGCGGCGACGCTTTTTGCATCTCCGTGGGAACATTGGAAGACTGCTCAACGCCTATGACGTGCGCGTCGATTATGCGAACGGCACGGAGTCCCGCAAAATTCTTCTGTGCCTTTTGTGGCTGCTGACCAACATTCCGATTGACAGTAACGACGTTACTGATGGCGACTGGCTCTTGCCGGTAGGGCACGACATCAGGTACGGGGCTGTGTTTGATATTGCTGCCGGAACCGAAAGTGTGTTTCAAGAATCCGCTTCAATTCCGACCAATGGCCTGACCGATCTTGGCTTGTTCAAATGGCTGGAAAAGATGGATGAACAGTACCCACCATATCTGAGTTTGTTATATGGAACACCAAGCCTATTCCGCCAACTTGCTTCCCGACTGAATGCCGCGAACGACACCGCCAATCGAGACAAGTTTTCAACTCCACCATCAGCGCCCAAAAATCAGCCTGATGCTGCCCAGTTTGTCTCTTACATTGAATTTGATGAACGGTATCTTTCACGCAATCACTGGTATTACCCAACCCCAACCGAGATTGACCGAATTCGATGGTTGTTCCACCAGACAGAAAGGGCCGCCAATGCAGATCACATTGAGTCCACGATTCTCCTAATTGCGTTCGTTACGTGCCGGACAGTCGACGAGGCACTGCAACTCGATATCGCGTTCGAGACCCGCAATGAGCGCCCCGAGAACGCGGGCCTTCGATTTCGTCTTGTCCCCGGCTATCGCGGACAAAAATGGAGGCTCGCCTGGATCATTCCAGAAACTCGACTTTCCCAGGACGAACTCATAGTTTCCTTGCCCGAGCGCCTGACGGATGCCCTTCGTGGGTGTGTTGAAGACGGGTCTCGCGGAAGGCTCATTGATCTTTTGCCCGATACCCTCGTCGATTGGAAAACCCGCATCGAGACCGTGGGCCAAAAGGTCTTGGGCAGTACAACCGACCGACTGAACCAACTACTACGCGACTCGGTACTTCGCGCGGTTTACGGTCAATCATCAAACCGCGCCCTGATATCTATGTTGGGGTCTCATCGACTTGCATTCGACAAGATCGGTCGCGCTGAGCGTCTCGCGCTATCACACTACATGGACCCGCGAGGAAAGCGCACCTTCTCCACTTATAGAGATGCGTGCGCCGAACTGCTTGGCGCCTTCGGTAGGACCGACACAAACCAGACTAACTGCAATCACGAGGGCGAACACAAGCTACCCACCGCGCGCCAGATTCAAATCGCGGAGAAGTTCCGGGCCGACATTACCCTTGCCAAAGGCACGATAGATCAAGTTCGCGAATGCCATAACACCTTTGCCAGATACTCATTGCTATTGCTGCTGGCGGCGACTGGCCATAGGAGGTCCAAGACGCCAATTTATTTTCCATGGGACATCCGCCTCGAGGAAAAGCTACTCTTTATTTCCGACAAGATAGTCGTCGGTAGTGAAGCGCGTTTTGTTCCGTTGGCCGATGAAGCACTTCAGCAGATCAGGCATTACTTGGGTCACCTTGCCAAGCTACGACTTCAAATAGGAAGCCAATACCCGGAAGTGGCTCGCCACATCGACTCGCTCATCTGCATTGGTGGGGTAGGTCCGCGCGCGCTGGTGCCGACTCCTGCGCCAATCCAAATGGCTGGACTGTTCTTCACGATTGATGCATCAGGAATCTGTCAAACCCTATCAACCAGGCAACTCGATCAAGAGTTGGAGGCCCGTGGATTCGGGCGAATCTGCCGACTATTCCGCCCAGCGCTTGCCGATGCGCTTTGGAACAGCGGTCACACGGGAATGGAAGTAACGGCGCTACTGGGTCATGCGAATGACCTTCATCCGTTTGGGCCGGCCTCAAACTGGTCGGTCGTTGACTGGGCGAACCGGATTCGCCCAAGTATCCAGACTTACCTTGAAAGGCGAGGCTGGCAGTCAATTGAAAGTCCGTTGGCACAGATTCGCCAAGGAACTACCCTTGCCTTTCCAAGCTTTGATTCAGGGGATCAAGGCTACGAGGGGCGATTCCGCGAGAAACGGCTGGCAATGGAGCGCGCACGACAAGCCATCCGAGCAGTGATATCGGACGAAATACTGAGGGATGAAGAGGTTGTCATCGATGATGCTGCCGTAGTCCATATTCGCGAACGCGTGGAACAAATGCTCGCGAACGACCCGAAGGCAATGCAGCAGGCTCTCGGATGCCTCGCAACTCAGATTAAGCAACTTCGTGCGGGTGGGATGCGTGTCTCATCCACAAAAACCAATTGGTGGCATGGCGACCCGTCACCGGTCGAGCTCACATTCAGTCGGCATATGGAAATCGCGGCCACTTGTCGAAATATTTGGTTCAACCGGTTAGGCTATCCGATTGCCGGCCCACTGGATGAAGTTGAGCGAGCTGCTCAGATCGCGATCAGTCTTGTTATCGCTGAAGGTGTCTTGAGCCCAACGAAGGTAATTGCGGCAACAACTGCCGCGATGGAGGAATGCGATTGTTTCCCCGATCTCCTGAGCATTAGGACGGATATCACCGCCAATCGTTCCAGTTTCGACTTTGTTCATCTTGCTGGCACGGTGGTGGCAGCACAGATCTTGGGCTGGCAGAGAGTCAAACCCAAGGAACCTCCGCCTTGGAAAGAAATTGAAAAGCGGATCGGGCTCCAGTTGACCAAAATTCTCGGACGCAAGGCAAAAGGCGCTTGGAAAATCAAGGATCTCTGTCTGCTTTTTCGTCCTTGGTGGTTTGTTCGGCTGCCAGGGCCGATTTATGCGATCAGCGTGGGCAATCATAATGGGCCGGCACCAAACGAAACAAGCGATGCCAGTCTTTTCGGACTGAACGAACCATCACCTCATTCCCTCCCTGCCAGGAAACCTGCGGCCCCCACATCAACGACGACTCGGTCCGCATTACAGGAAGAGGCAATTAAATGCCTGACGAAGCTCCGCAGCAAAGCAGCCGGCAATTTTGAAAAAGGCACCCAGACGAATCGTAGCCAGCGAAAACGTCTGAGGGAACTGCTGAGCACTGATCTCGACCCAGAACTTGCAGAACACATGCATGAGCGTCCGATTGTCGATGCCCTTGTTGGCTTCCTGGGCTATTTGCATGACCAAGGCGGCGTACGTGGACGACTAAGGTACAACTCAATCAACACGTATCTGGGAGTGATTTCCGAGAAATTGATTCTTGAGGGATGGGACGCAGATTTTGAAATATGGGAAGAAGAGAACTTCCTGCAGTTCTATGAAACGGTTATTAGGAAGTGTGACGACTACCGCGCTCTGATGTTGATTCGCCAATTCCATCAACACCTGCGTGACTGCCTGGGAGCTCCCTACATTCTTATCAAAGGGGGAAAGTTGAGTGACGTTAAATCGCGGTGCCGGTCCACACTCATAACCAGGAAAGCAACGGCCAAGGCATATGAGCTGATTTCGACGGACTCCGGGGTGGCCGATGAATGGAAACGACCAACCGCCGCGCTGCTTTCACTTTCTGACGGCTATGGGTTGCGTCCAAAGGAGGCTCTTGGAATTTCGATCAACTGGTTTGACAGCCGCGATGGCGAGCATCTGCTGATTAGACGAAACATTATTCGCGATCTCAAGCACAAGGCGAGCCGCCGCGTCCTTCCCGCCTGCCTGCCCGCCACGGTCATGCGCCCGCTCAAGGCCCAAATCAAAAGTGCGGAAATTGCGCCAGAACCAAATCGATTTCTCTTTGGTACTCCCGATCGATCCGAAAAACTTATGGATACCCGCACTGTACGCAGAAACCTGATCTATGTTTTGCGTGCCGCTTCAGGAAATGGCGATGCCGTGATTTATGACCTTCGCCACACTTATGCAACGAGACTTGGCCTCGCCGCACTTCCGGCACCAGCGAATCTGCCGGCAACATATCAGGCGCGTTTGCGTATTGGCAGGCTGGGAGACCAGGAACTTGACGAGGTTCGACGGATCACCCGGACACCTTCAGGCAATCCCTTTGTGATCGACGCAATTGGGCAATTGCTTGGCCATGCATCAGTCAATACGCTACTCAACACGTATTTCCACGGTGCACCTCTTGTACACGCCGA
>JAXMJU010000392.1:0-11335 GCA_034376265.1 Sulfuritalea sp. | reverse complement strand
CCTTGAGGTCGCGGAACTTGCGCGCCGATACCAGGACGCGGGTTTCCATCGAGGCCACCGACTTGTTGTAGGCGCCGACGGCCTCGCCGAGGTTCCTGCCGACTTTGCCCCAATGCTCGGTCACCGTCGCGATGCGGTCGTAAAGCTCGCGCCCGAGCAGGCTGATGCGCTCGGCATTCTCAGTCAGGGCCTGCTGCGTCCAGCCGTAGGCCACGGCGCGCAAGAGCGCGATCAGCGTGGTCGGCGTGGCGAGGATCACGCGCTGCTCGACGCCCTGCTCGATCAGCGAGGGATCGGCTTCGAGCGCGGCCGAGTAGAACATTTCGCCGGGCAGGAACAGCACGACGAAATCCGGCGAGGGCTGGAACTGTTCCCAGTAGGCCTTCTGCCCGAGCTTCCTGAGATGGTCGCGCACCTGGCGCGCGTGGTCGGCCAGCTTGCGTTTCTTTTCATCCTCGTCGCTGGCCTCCAGCGCTTCGAGGTAGGCGGCCAGCGGCGCCTTGGCATCGACCACAATGTTCTTGCCGCCAGGCAGCCTGACGATCAGGTCGGGACGCAGGCGGCCGTCCTCGGTGCTGGTGCTGGCCTGCTCGAAGAAATCGCAGTGGTCGAGCATGCCGGCCATCTCCACCACGCGCTTCAATTGCAGTTCGCCCCAGCGCCCTCGCGTCTGCGGTGCGCGCAGGGCCTTGACCAGGTTGCCGGTTTCCTCGCGCAGTGCGCCCTGCGCCACGGCCATGGCGCGCACCTGCTCGGTCAGCGTGGCATAGGCGTCGATGCGGGATTTTTCGATGCCCTGGATCTGCAGTTCGAATTTCTCCAGCGAGGTTTTCACCGGCGCCACCAGTTCGCCGATCGCCAGCTGGCGGCGGTCGAGATCGCCCTTGGCGGCGGCCAGCGCCGCGGCCTGCTGCGCCTCCAGCGTGGCGCGCGCGAGTTCGAGAAAGGACTGGTTGTTCTTCGCCAGCGCATCGGACGAAATCACCTTGAAGGCGTCGGCGAAGCTGTCGCGCGCGGCTTCCAGCGTGGCCTGGCGCTCGGCGAACAGCGCCTGGTCCTTTTCCAGCTCGGTTTGTAGCGTGGCGCAGCGTATCGCCAGCGCCGACTCCTGGGCGCGCAAGGCGACCAGTTCGCTTTCGCGCTGGGCCAGTTGCGCCTGGGTTTCGCGCGTTCGCGCCCGCAGGAAAAAGCCGACCAGCCCGCCGCCAAGCAGCAAGCCCACCACCAGTGCCACTGTCATTTCCATGCCTTGCCTCGTCCCAATTTTGTATCGAATTGCAGAGTATCACCCGGCGCCGGCTCGCTGGATGAGCCAGCGCACCTCACTCGTTGAAGCCGCGGATCAGCCGGCCGGCCTTCTTGGTCGGGCGGCCCTTGAGGCCGGCGCCGGGCATCGGCGCGAGGCGGCGGATTTCTTCCAGCTGCAGGCGCCGCGCCTGGCTTTCGGCGGTTTCTTCATAGAGCAGGCGGGCTTCCGGCGCCGGCCGGCGCTGCGCATTGAGGCCGCGCACGATGACCGTCCAGCGCAGCTCGCCGGCGGATATTTCCAGCTCGTCGCCGGGCTTGAGTTCGCGCGCCGGCTTCACCGTCTGGCCGTTCCACCTCACCTTGCCGCCATCGACCGCGGCGGCGGCAAGGCTGCGCGTCTTGAAGAAGCGTGCGGCCCAGAGCCACTTGTCGATGCGCTGGCGCCCGCTGTCCTCAGTCATGGAAGGCGACGAATTCTTCAAGCGCGGCGCGCTCGGTGGCCAGGCTGTTTTCGACCGCCGCCGCATCGGCGTAGCCCAGCGACATGCCGCAGACCAGCTGTTCCTGCGGCTCGAAGCCGAGCACTTCGGCGATGATGCGGTGATAGTCGAGCCAGGCCACCTGCGGACAGGTGTCGAGGCCGCGGGCGCGCGCGGCAAGCATCACGCTTTGCAGGAACATGCCGTAATCGAGCCAGCCGCCCTGCCCCATGCGGCGGTCGATGGTGAATATCATTCCGACCGGAGCGCCGAAGAACTCGTAGTTGCGGCGCATCTGCGCGCGCATTTTCGGCGCGTCGCCCTTGGCGATGCCGAGCAGGCCGTAGAGGCCCCAGCCGATCTTGCGCCGACGCGCCAGGTAGGGCTCGAAGAACTCGGCGGAATAGTAGTTGTATTCGGCGCGGTGGCCGGCTTCGTCGGCATCGTAGGCGGCGCAGACGGCCTCGATCAGACGCCGGCGCGTGGCGCCGGTCAGCACATGCACGCGCCAGGGTTGCAGGTTGGTGCCCGAAGGCGCGCGACGCGCCATGCGGAGGATTTCGGCCAGCAGCGCGCGCGGCACTTCGGTCGGCAGGAAGGCGCGCACCGAATGGCGCCCTGCCATCACGGCGTCGAGCGCGGCCTGCTGGATTTCGGGCGGCAAATTCAACCGAAAAACCTCAGTTCAATCCGCAGATGACGCAGATTACGCAGATAAAACAACGAAGTGGCCGGTGCCTGTGGCTCACCCGGCAGGTGGTACGACCCGACCAGGTGGCGCCCCGATCCTTCTGCGTTAATCGGCGAAATCTGCGGATCAAATGCTTTTTGCAAATTCAATTGGCCAGGCTGACCGCGGCGGCGGCTTGGCTGGCGGCCGCTTCGCGCTTGGCGCGCGAAGTCGTCATGACCGTGGCCTCGCCGTCGATGACCACCTTGCCGCCCACGGTGCACACGGTGTCGAGCACCACCCGGCATCGTTCCGCGATGACCTGCTTGGCCGTCACCTTGGCCCGCACCGTGTCGCCGGGACGCACCGGCGCCCGAAAACGCAGCGACTGGCTGACGTAGATCACGCCGGGACCGGGCAGGCGATTGCCCATCACGGCCGACAACAGGCTGGCGGTCAGCATGCCATGCGCGATGCGGCCGCCGAATTGCGTGGTCTCTGCGTATTCCTGGTCCAGATGTACCGCGTTGACGTCGGTCGACACGGCCGAAAACAGCACGATGTCGGTCTCGGTGATGGTCTTGGCGGTTTCTGCGCTCATGCCGACCGCCATGTCTTCGATGTCGTAGCCGTTCTGCGGATTCATACCTATCCTTTGTCGTGGTTCGCGCGGCCTGGATGGCTTGGTGCGAGCTTCACGCCGCCTTGCGCAGGTCGCCGTCGAGCTGCTCCAGCAGGGCTTCGATTTTCCCGGAGAGGGCCAGGTAGTCGACGATGGGCTGGTCGCCCATACGCAGGATCTTGCCGTTCCTGATGTCGTCGGCGATGGATTTCGAGCGCCGGTGGAACTCCTCGTGCACCTTCAGCAGTTCCTGCGCCGAAGCAAAGCCCGCAAGCTCGCCGGCGTTCGCCGCCAGCCACTGGCCGAGGCTGCATTGCGCCGCGTCGCCGATCGGCTGCGTGTCGTAACCGCGGTTGCTGACGCTGCCCAGCGCCAGCTGGAATTTCATTTTCCATGCGCGATGCATGGTCAGGGCATGGTCGAAATCGAATCCTTGCATGGTCGGCGCCTCTTGTCGCAAAATTTGCGGAAATTTCCGGATGCCTAAGGTAACACTCCCGGCCGGCGGCGGCGCAGGAGCAATGTCGCATGGCTGGCGCCGATTCTATCCCGTCAGCAGCTGCGCGGCGCCCAGTCCGAAACGCACCATGCCGCTGACCAGCAGGGCGACGCCGACCGACAGCGCCACCGAGACCAGGGCATCGCGGCGGCCGATGGTTTTCAGCATCACGGCGAAGGTCGACACGCAGGGAATATAGAAGGTCAGGAACAGCAGCAAGGTCACGATCTGCAGCGCATCGAGCAGCGCGCCGATGTCCTGGGTGCCCAGCGCCTGGTAGATCATCAGCAGCGACAGTTCCTTGCGCAGCACGCCGAACAGCAGCGGCACGCCGAGCGCCAGCGGCAGCCCCAGCCACCAGACCGTGACCGGGTTCAGCAGCGTGTTGATCAGGCTGTCGGCGCCGATGTGATTGAGCAGCGCCAGCACCACGCTACCGCCCACCAGCAGCGGCGTGACGATGGTCAGGATGTCGCTGGTGCGCTCCCAAGTCTCGGCCAGCAGTTTGCGCCAGTCCGGCAACGCATAGGCCGGGATTTCCTGCACCTGGCCGGGGCCCAGTTCGCGGTCGCGGCGCGACAGCAGGCGCCCCATCACGGCGATGATGATCAGGGTCAGCGCGAATATGCCGAGCACGCCCGCGGCGCCGAGATACTTGCCGGCGATGGCGAGAATGATCGCCGAGCGCGCCGAACAGGGCACGAAGGTGATCAGCACCGAGGCGATCACGCGCTCGCGGCCGCTGGTCACCCGCGCCGCGCCGGAGATGGCCGGCACGTTGCAGCCCAGCCCGAGCAGGAAGGGCACGGCGACGCCGCCATGCAGGCCGATCTGGTGGAAGCCGCGGTCCACGACGAAGGCGATGCGCTGCATCAGCCCGGCTTCCTCCAGCGCCACCAGCAGCATCACCAGCGGAATCATGTAAGGCACCACGATGCCGGTGAGGCCGATCAGGCCGTCCACCACGGCGCGCCCGACCACGCCGACGGTGGCCTGCGGCTGCCAGCCGGCTAAGGCTTCGGCCAGGCGCACCGTGGTCATCGAATCGATCCAGCCGCTGATCTCGAAGACGACGAACAAGACCGCACCGAACACCGCGAGGCTGCCGATCAGGCCCCATTGCGGATGCAGGAACAGCTCGTCGAGCCAGTAGCGCCAGTCGCGCCTGTCAGTTGGCGATCCCATGCGCAGCGCCGCCTCGACCACGCTGGCGGCGCGATGGTGGCGATCGGCATGCAGTTCCTCGGCCAGCGGCCGCGGCAGCGTCAGGCCGGCGGTTGCGCGCAGAGCCCGCAACTGCGGCAGCAGCTGCGGAAAATGCTGCGCCAGTTCTTCTTCGATGAAGCCGTCGGCCGCGGCGAACTGCAGCAGCAGCAAGGGGTGCGGCACGCGAAACGCCGCATGGATCTCGGGGCGGTTCAGCGCCGCACTGAGCGGCCGCAGGCTCTCGGCGATGTGCCGGCTGGGCGGCTGCGGCAGCGGGCAGGTGGCATCGCGGGCGGCATTCACGGCGGCGGCGAACAACTGCGCCAGGCCCTGCCCCATCAACGCCACGGTCGGCACCACGGGCATGCCCAGCAGTTGTTCGAGGGACTTGATGTTGATGTAGAGGCCCTTGTTCGCCGCCTCGTCCATGCGGTTCAGCGCCAGCACGATCGGGCGCCCGAGTTGGGCGAGTTCCAGCGTCAGTTCCAGGTGGCTTTGCAGGCTGGCGGCATCGACCACCTGGATGATCAGGTCGGGCGGCGCGAAGGGCGCGGGCGGGCCGGAGCGTTCATGCAGCGAAACTGGCGGGCGCTCGTCGCCCCAGAGCAGGTATTTCAATGCGGAAAGGTCGTCGCCCTCCAGGTGATGCAGGGAATGGACGCTCGGCAGGTCGACCACGCTGGCCTCGTCGAGGCCGATCCGCACCGTGCACTCGCGGTAGACACTGTGCGTGCCGCTCAATTCGCCGCGCTGCGGCGCCGTGCTCGATACCGCCTCGAACAGGGTCGTCTTGCCGCTGCCCGGCATTCCCACCAGGGCGATGCGCAGGCGCCGCTCGCCGCGGAACAGCGGGATGCGCAGCGGGACATAGGTTTCCGTCATGGAGCTACTCAGAGCCGGTATTCGAGCTGCAGCCGCGTTTGCAGGCGCTTGACCTGCTTGAAGGCCTCCTTCAGCACCTGGCGGTCCAGTTCGTTGAGCTGATCCGGGTCGATGCGGTTCTCGCCGCCCGGCGCCGTGCCGCCGCGCTGGTTCTGCAGGCGCAGTTGCTGGATGAAGAAGAATCCTTCGATCACCGCACGGACGTCGTCGTTGCCCAGCAGCTTCCGTTCGGCGGCGGCGCGCAGGCGTTCCACGGTGCTGCTGTAGGCAATGCCGTGGGCCAGCGCGATGATGCGCGCGGCATCGACCACGGGACGCGCGCCGAAGGCCTTGAGGTCGAGCGTATGGGGGAAATCCGCCTTGCTGTCATAAACGAAATCGCGGATCACGCCCAGGGGCGGCGCCGACTTCAGCGCATTCTCGGCCATCAGGCGCAGGAACAGCCGGGCGTTGACGCTCATGCCGAGCAGCCATTTGCGCAAGGTCTTGGCCAGCGCCAGGTTGCCGTACAGCGGGCGGAAATCGAAAAAGATCGTGGCATTCAGCAGCGCCTCCGGTTCCGGCGCGCGCATCCATTGCGTGAAGCGCTCCTGCCACTCGTCCTGGGTCAGGCACCAGAGCGGATTGCTGGCCATGATGTTGCCCTTGCACAGGGGAAAACCGCAGCGCGCGAGGCCCTGGTTGACGTCGCGGGCGAAGTCGAGGAAGCGCAGCTGCAACGCGTCGCGGTCGGCGAAATCGGGGCAGATGAAAATGATTCCATTGTCCTGGTCGGTGCTGAAGGTCTGCTCGTCGCGCCCCTCCGAGCCGAAGGCCAGCCAGGCCCAGTCGAGTCCGAACAGGTCGTGCTGCGCCAGGTTGATCTCGATCACGCGGCGCGTCAGGTTGTCGTTGAGGCCGGAGATGAATTGCGTCAGTTGCTCGGCGCTGACGCCCTGGCCCAGCATGTTGAGACACAGGCGGCGCACGTCGCCGGCCGCCCGGCTCAGGCTGTCGATGTCCGCGGCGGCCTCGATCACCCGACGCACGTTGCGCAGGCCGATGCGCTGCATGGCGAACAGGTCACGCTCGGAAACCACCCCGACCACCCGCTCGCCGCCATCGACGATCGCCAGGTGGCGGATGCCGTGCGTCGCCATCGCCAGCATGGCGTCATAGGCCGTGGCCTGGGCCGGGATGGTCACCGGCGCGGTGGTCATCACTTCCTCGATCGGCGCGGCGGTCGGGTAGTCGGGAATCACCACGCGGCGCAGCGCATCGCTTTGGGTGAAGATGCCGAGCGACCGGTTGTCGGCATCGGTGACGATCACCGAGCCGACCTTGGCCTGCACCATGGTTTCCATGGCCTGGCGGATCGGCGTCTGCGGCGTGACGCTGATCACCGCCGGCCGCAGGAAGGCGGAAAGCTGCGAGTTGAGCGGCTGCTGATCGACATTGCGCTGGCCGAACTGGATCTCGATCTGGCGCCGCGCCGCATCAAGCAGGCCGGCCACGTGGTCGAGCACGAAACGGTTGAACTCGCAGCTGCCCAGCAGCAGTTTGAAAAAGTCGGCGCTGGCGAGACGCCAAAGCTGAACGTCTTCGACCGCCGAATAGACATTGATCGCCGGCCGTTTCGCCGCCACCGCCGCCAGCGGAAAGCTTTGCCCCGGCAGCAACTCGTAGAGGGGGCTGTCGCTGAGATTGACGTCGCCCGCCAGGCGCGCCTGCACCCTGCCGGTCTGGATGATGTACAGATCCGGCGGCATGTCGCGCGGCGTCAGGATCGGGCCGCCGCCGGACACCGTGACCGGGCTCAGGCTGGATGCCAGCACATCGAGTGCAAACGCCCCCATGTCCTTGAACGGCGCATGCCGGCGCAGGAAGGCGAGGAGTTCCGCGCGGGATTCAGCAGCCATGATGTTCTGTCCTTGCGGTCAGCGAGCCAGGGAAGTGCGGATACATGGTTTCTCAGTACTTGATGCGGGCGAAATAGGTCTGCTGCGCGGCGTCGAGCGCCTGGCGCAGCGTGACGATGCCCATGTCGGCCAGCAGTGGAATCATCTTGAGGAACACTTCGCCGGTGACAAAGGCGTCGCCCAGCGCCGTATGGCGGCCGATGACGTTGATGCCGAGCCGCTCGGCGATGCTTTCCAGACGGTGCGATTCCTGGTTGGGATGGATCACCGCCGAAAGCAGCAGCGTGTCGAGCACGGGCTGGGTGAAGCGAATGCCGAGGCTGTCTTCCTTCAACTGGAAAAAGCGCATGTCGAAGGCGGCGTTGTGCGCCACCAGCACGGTCTCGGCGCAGAACTCGTGGAAGGCGGGCAGCACCACATCGAGCCGTGGCTGGCCGATCAGCATGGCCTCGGTGATGCCGTGGATCGGGATGCCTGCGGCCTTCAGCGGAATGCCGGGATCGACCAGCTGGTCGAAGATCTCCTGCCGCAGCAGGCGGCTGTTGACGATGCGCACGGCGCCCATCTGGATGATCTCATCGCCTTTGGACGGCTCCAGTCCGGTGGTTTCGGTATCGAACACCGAGTAAGCCAGATCGCTCAGCCGGCGCTCGGGATCGATGCCGGAGCCGGCCACGTCGCGCGTCGCGAAGAGGTCGAAGTCGTAGTACTCGGGCCGGCTGTCGCTGTGCAAATGCTGCGCCTGATCCTGCGGCTGCAGTTCGGGCACGGTCGCCGCCGGCAGCACGATGCGGAAGAAGGCGTTGTGCGCCGCCTTGTCGCGCTGGTACCAGATTTCGCCACCATGGCGGTTGATCACGTCGCGCAGCGTCAGCGGGCTGCTCTCGTCGCCGACATGCATCGGCTCCAGTTCCCAGGTGTAAAGGGTCTCGGACGAAACCGGCGTGCCCGACCAGATCAAGTCGACGAAGACCATGCGGCCTTCGGCCGACAGCCGCAGGCGCAGTTCGCGGATCGCATAGTGGTCCTGCAGCCGCGCGGCGAGGAAAGTCATGGCCTGGATCAGGGCGAAGCTGTCGACCTGCATCCACAGGCTGGCGTCCTGCTCCTCGTGCTTGATCGGCAGCTTCAGCCGGTCCTCGATGCGCCGCGCCGCCGCCGCGACGATATCGATCGCCAGCACGTCTTCCAGCGGCCAGCGGGTTTTCAGCGAGTCGGCGAAGCGGCTCATGGTGGTTTCGAGCTTGCCGCTCATCGCCGCCGCCTCGTCGGCGATCACGCGCGTGAAGCGTTCGCGATAATCGGCTGCCATCTCGGGCGAGTCGAGCAGCGTCTCCACCGCGGCGCGGATGTTGCCCAGCGCCGCACGGCTGCCGTCGGTCAGCGAATGCAGGGCCTGGTCGCGCTCGGCCTCGCGCTCGAAATTGCGCGTGATGTTTTCTATGGTCAGGACGTAGCCGGTGACCTGCTGTTCGGCACCGAGCGCGTCGTCGAGGATTTTCTCCTGGGCAGGCAGCGCCTGCCCACTAACGTCATCGCCCCCCTGCGTGGCAGGGGGGGTGGGGGGGATGCCCACTTTTTCAGCCCGCTCGGCGGAGCCGAGCACGGGCGCCATCTGACAGCGCAACAACTGCCCGGCGCGCGTGCTGGTGATGAAGTTCGCGGTCGGCTCGGCGCTGCCCTTGCGCAGGCGCTGCTGGATGTTCTCCAACGAATGGGTGATCTGACCGCGCTCGAGGATGGAAAATATCGAGCGGCCGAGACCGATCAGCGCGCCGCCGCTCATCGAGGTCGGCCCCTGCGCCAGAGACTTGAACTGCAGCCGAGCGCGGCTGTTGTAGAGCAGGATGCGGCCGTCGAGATTGCAGACGATGACGCCCAGCGCGAGTTCCGACATCAGCGCGGCGAGCCGGTTCTTCTCCTCCTCGACCGTGGCCTTGGCCTGGCGGATCTGCGCCTCGACGTCGTTCAGCAAGGCGTCGCGCTGCTGCGCCAGATCGTTGGCGGCGCGCGCCAGTTCGCACACTTCGGGGGGGCCTTCGGGTGCGACGCGGAAATTGCGGTTGGCGCCGAGCATCAGGCGCAGCGTCTCGGCCATGCGCAGCAGGCCATGCACATACTGCTGGAACAGCGCACGCAGCAGCGTCAGCCCGGCGATGAAGCCGAGCAGGGTGATCAACCCGCCCAGCGGCAGGCGCGGCAGCAGGAACTCGGCGAATGCCGCACGCTCCGCGTCCTTGGCGTCGGCCAGCAGCAGCACCGCGGTCAGCGCGAAAGGCCCGGTCATCAGCAGGCCCAGCACGCCCGCGGCGAGGATGAAACGCAGCCTTGCCTTCATGCCAGTAGCGACTTGATCTTGAGTACCAGTTCCTTGGTCGAGAAAGGCTTGGTGATATAGGCGTCGGCGCCCAGCGCCATGCCCTTGACGATTTCCGTCTCGCGGCCCTTGGCGGTGAGCATGATGATTTTGACGGCCCCGAGTTGCGGATCGGCGCGCATTGCCTCGCAGACTTCGAAACCGGATTTCTTCGGCATCATCACGTCGAGCAGGACCAGGTCGGGAAGGAACTCGGCGGCCGTCCGCAGCGCGGATTCGCCATCGGTCGCGACGGCAATCTGGAAACCTTCCTTCTTCATCAGGTACTCGAGCGAAACGACGATGTTCGGCTCG
Organism: Sulfuritalea sp.; assembly: GCA_034376265.1. Classification (GTDB taxonomy): domain Bacteria; phylum Pseudomonadota; class Gammaproteobacteria; order Burkholderiales; family Rhodocyclaceae; genus Sulfuritalea. The sequence continues at coordinate 1,160 of JAXMJU010000392.1, read as the reverse complement.
TCATCGACAATCAAAATGCGCTGGCTCATGCAACTCCTCTCGACAAATTATTATGTGCCCAGCCCTGGGCGGGGACGCTATCCCCGGCAGGAACCGGTTCATTATCGCCCGCCTGCCGCGGCAGCGTGAAGACAAAACGCGCACCGGCGCCGGGGGTGCTTTCGACCCACAGGCGCCCGTTGAAATACTCGATGATCTGGCGGCTGATCGGCAGTCCGAGACCGGTTCCCTGCGGCTTGTCGGTGAGCACGTCGGTGGTCGCCGAACCCTGGCGGAACTTGTCGAAAATGACCTCCTGGTCCTCGACCTGGATGCCCGGACCGTTGTCGGTGACGGCGACGCGGACTTCGTTCGCCGTAGCGCCAGCGCCAACTTTCACGCGACCGCTGTCGGTCGGGACGAACTTCAGCGCATTCGACAGCAGATTGACCATCACCTGCATCAGGCGGTCCCGGTCGGCAACCACGGTGAGCCCCTGCTCCGTCACGTCGAGTTCCAGCGCCACGCCCTTTTCGGCGAAAAGAACGGTGAGGGATTCCACCGCTTCGCGGATCACTTCGCCGACGTCGACGGCCGCCACGGTCCATTCGGCGCGGCCCGATTCGAGCTTGGCGAGGTCGAGAATCTGGTTGATCAGGCGCGACAGGCGCACCGCCTCGCTGACGATGATGCCGAGAAAACGCGTGCGTTGCGGCAGGTCGATCTTCGGGTCCTCGTGCAGCATTTCGGAGAAGGCGCGGATCGAGGTCAGCGGCGTGCGCAGCTCGTGGGTCACCGAGGAAATGAAATCATCCTTCATGCGATCGAGTTCGCGCAGCCGGGTGTTCGCCTCGCGCAGTTCCGCCGTGGCACGCGTCAGCTCGAGCGACTTCTGCTCCAGTTCGCGCGTGTAGGCCCGCACCTGGGACGCCTCGTCGAGGATGTTCATCACCTCGTCGAGGCCGAGCGGCTCCTCGGTGACCACCGAGGCCACCATCGCCCGCGCCGAGGCCGAGCCGATGGCGCCCGCCAGCAGGGTTTCGGCAAAGCTCACCAGGCGCGCATCGGCGGGAAGTTCCTGGACCGAGCGCAGGCCCCGCTGCTGCGCTTGGCGGGAAACCGCCTCCTCGGCGCGTTCGCGGCCGAGGAAACGGCCGGCCAGCGGCAGCAGGTCGGTGATG
>JAXMJU010000391.1:0-9730 GCA_034376265.1 Sulfuritalea sp. | reverse complement strand
ACCGCGGGCGTATCCCGCCGAGGGTGGCAGGGGGCCGACATGGCGAAGTAAAGAAGGGCGTAGGCAGGGTTTCGCGGAGCACTGCTCCGCGCTGCCGAAGCCGGCTTGCCATGCAGGGCAAGCCGTGGGGACGGATGACATGAGCGGCGCAGAGCACCCCACCGTCCCGTTCGCGCAACAGATGCCAAGTTTCATTTCAGTAATCCTTGTATGACTTGCTGCCGGGAATCGGCTCGCCGGAATCGCGCAGGCGCACAGCCTCCTTGTAACCCTGTTCCTCGGCGTAATGCTTGAACCACTGGCCTTCCGGCGAGTGGCGCGTGATGCCGTCGAACAGCGTGGCGATCATCTGGGTATTGGCCAGGCCCATGTTGTCGTAGGCCTGGTTGATCATGAGCTTCTGCATCATGAGCTGGTTCTTCGGCACGCCGGCCATGCGGTTTGCAAGTTTCAGCACCGCGTCGTCGAGTTCGGCTTCGGGCACCGCGTCGATGACCAGGCCCCATTCCTTCGCGGTCTTGCCGTCGATGGTGTCGCCGGTCAAGAGCATGCGCTTGGCCTTTTCAGCGCCGAGGCGATAGACCCACATCGCGGTGGTCGGGCAGCCCCAGACGCGCGCCGGCATGTAGCCGATCTTGGCGTCCTCGGCCATTACCACCAGGTCGCAGCACAGCGCGATGTCGCTGCCGCCGGCGACGGCAAAGCCCTGCACCTTGCAGATGGTCGGCTTGTGGCTGCGCCAGAGGCTGAAGAAGTCGTCGGTGAAACCTTTCATGGCGCGGTAATCGACCATCGGGTCCCAGGGCATGGATTGCGTGCAGGGCGTATCCACGTCGGCCTCGGCGAAATCCTTGAGGTCGTAGCCGGAGCAGAAGGCGCGCCCGGCACCCTGCAGGATGATGACGTGGATGTCATTGTCGGCATTGGCGCGATCGACGGCGATCCGGATTTCGCGCGGCATCGCCGGCACGATGGCGTTGAGCCGCTCGGGCCGATTCAGCGTGATGCGCGCGATGCGCCCCTCGGTGCTGTAGGTGAGGGTCTGCAGGGTCATCGCGGTCTTACACCAGCTCGATGCCGAAGGCGGTGGCTTCGCCGCCGCCGATGCACAGGCTGGCGATGCCACGCTTCTTGCCGTATTTCCTCAGCGCGCCGATCAGCGTGACGATCACGCGGGCGCCGGAAGCACCAATCGGGTGACCCAGCGCGCAGGCGCCGCCATGCACATTGACCTTGTCGTGCGGCAGCTCGAGATCGTGCATCGCGGCCATGGTGACCACGGCGAAGGCTTCGTTGATTTCCCAGAGGTCGACGCTGTCGACGCTCCAGCCGTTCTTCGCCAGCAGCTTCTTCATGGCGCCGACCGGCGCCGTGGTGAACAGGCCGGGCTCCTGGGCGAAGGTGGAATGGCCGATCACGGTCGCAATCGGCTTGAGGCCGAGCTTCATCGCCGTGGAGGCGCGCATCATGACAAGCGCGGCGGCGCCGTCGGAGATCGACGAGGAATTGGCGGCGGTGACCGTGCCGTCCTTGCGGAAAGCCGACTTCAGCGTCGGGATCTTTTCGAGCTGGGCCTTGAAGGGCTGTTCATCCTTGTCGATGACGACGTCGCCCTTGCGGCCGGGCACCGTGACCAGAGCGATTTCCCAGGCGAAGCTGCCGTCGGTGTTGGCCTGCTTGGCGCGCGTGGTCGAGGCCACGGCAAAGGCGTCCTGCGCTTCGCGGGTGAACTTGTAGCTGCCGGCGCAGTCTTCGGCGAAGCTGCCCATCAGGCGACCTTTGTCATAGGCGTCTTCGAGGCCGTCGAGGAACATGTGGTCCTTGACTTCGCCGTGACCCAGGCGATAACCGCCGCGTGCCTTGGGCAGCAGGTAGGGCGCATTGCTCATCGATTCCATACCGCCGGCGACCATGACGTCCACGCTGCCGGCAACGAGCATGTCGTGCGCGTACATCGCCGCGCGCATGCCGGAGCCGCACATCTTGTTCACCGTGGTGCAGCCGGCCGCCAGCGGCAGGCCGGCGCCGAGGCTGGCCTGGCGCGCCGGGGCCTGGCCCTGGCCGGCGGGCAGCACGCAGCCCATGATGACTTCATCGACCTGCGCAGGCGCCAGGCCGGCACGCTCAACCGCGGCCTTGATCGCGGCACTGCCGAGTTGTGAGCAGGTCAGCGAGTTGAAGTCGCCTTGAAAGCCGCCCATCGGCGTGCGAGCGGCGGAGACGATGACGATGGGGTCGTTCATGATGTTCCTTTCGACTGAGTTTTCAAATGAGTGTCGCCAGCGCAGCCTCATAGCGCTCGGAAATATGCACGGGGCTGCTGACGGTGAGGCCGAGGTCGCGCACCAGGCCGTCCTTGAGGCCGTAGATCCAGCCGTGGATGGTCAGTTCCTGCCCGCGCTGCCAGGCGTCCTGGACGACGATGGTGCGTGAGACATTGATCACCTGTTCCAGCACGTTGAGTTCGCAAAGGCGGTCGTGGCGCTTTTCTTCAGGCAGTTCATCGACGCGCGCCAAGTGCTTGACATGGACGTCCTGCACATGGCGTAGCCAGAGGTCGGCCAGCCCGACGCGCTGGTGGTTCAGCGCCGCCTGCACGCCGCCGCAGCCGTAGTGGCCGACGACCATGATGTGCCTGACCTTGAGCACGTCGATGGCGAACTGGATCACCGACAGGCAGTTGAGGTCGCTGTGCACCACGATGTTGGCGACATTGCGATGGACGAAGACTTCGCCCGGCAGCAGGCCGACGATCTGGTTGGCCGGCACGCGCGAATCGGAACAGCCGATCCACAGGTATTGCGGTGACTGCAGATGCGCGAGGCGCTCGAAGAAGCCGGGATCGACTTCGCTGATCTGGCGCGCCCAGGCGCGGTTGTAGTCGAACAGGTGCAGCAGGTTCTCGTCGGCGGCCTGGTCTGCCGTCTCGCCAACGCCAACTTTCTCCGCGTCGTTCATGACCGCCAGGGCAGTTCGTAGGCGACGACCAGTTCACGCGCCTTGTCCGCCGCGGCCTTGGGCAGGTGGCAGCTTTTGCGCGTCTGGGTATCGAGGTGAACGCCGGTCAGCAGCGTCACGGCCGAGACAGTGTCGGTATCGGCGTTGCGCATTTCGTGGAAGAAAATGAGCTTCTTGTCGGTAACGTCGACTACGCCGGTGCGTATGGCCACGGTGTCGCCGGCATGCAGTTCGCGCTGGTAGCTGATGCGCTGGTCCACGGCAGCCATGCCGCGATGATGCTCGCGCAGGAAGGCCGCGTTCATGCCGAAGTGGGACATCAGGTTCCAGGTCGCCTCGTCGAACTTGCCGACGTACCACATGACGTTCATGTGGTTCATGTGGTCGCAGTGCCACGGATAGACCGTGCCGCGATAAGTATCCAGAAGTTTAGACATTGAATATCAGACAAGTCGTGGTGGCATGGGCGTAGAGCTTGCCATCGGCATCGAACAGCTTGCCTTCCGCCGTGCCGATCTGCTTGCCGGCGTGGATCACGCGGCCCTCGGCACGCACCGGACCGGCGCGATCGGTCAGCGCCCGGATGTAGTTCACCTTGAGTTCGATCGTCGTATAACCCTGCCCTGCTTCGAGCGTGGATTGGATCGCACAGGCGACACAGGAATCCAGCAGCGTGGCATGGAAGCCGCCATGCACCGAACCGATCGGGTTGTAATGGCGATGCTGCGGCGTGCCCTGGAACACCACGCGCCCTTTCTCGGCCTCGATCAGAGTGAAGCCCAGCGTGTCGCTGATCGGCGGCCGCGGCAGTTCGCCCGCGATCATCTTCTGGAACAGTTCGAGACCCGAGCACTCGCGCAGGTTTTCCAGGGTCAGCACGCCGGGGCCGCTGGAGCGGGCCAGCACTTCGTCGTAGAGCTGCTGCCATTCCTCGCGTCGCTGCTGGGTGTGTTGGACGCTCATCACATTGTCTCGTTGTAGAGTTCGCGGCCGATCAGCATGCGGCGGATCTCCGAGGTGCCGGCGCCGATCTCGTAAAGCTTGGCATCGCGCCAGAGGCGGCCGGTCGGGTATTCGTTGGTGTAGCCGACGCCGCCCAGCGCCTGGATCGCCTCGCCGGCCATCCAGGTGGCCTTCTCCGCCGAGTAGAGGATGGCGCCGGCGGCGTCCTTGCGCAGCGTACGCGTGTGGTTGCCAGACCCGTCGCCACGGTCGCAGGCCTTGCCCAGCGCATAGACATAGGCGCGCGTGGCCTGCCAGGTCGAGTACATGTCGGCCAGCTTGCCTTGCATCAACTGGAACTCGCCGATGCTCTGGCCGAACTGCTTGCGCTCATGCACGAAGGGCAGCACCACGTCCATGCAGGCCGCCATGATGCCCAGCGGGCCGCCGGATAGCACCGCGCGTTCGTAGTCGAGGCCGGACATCAGCACGCGCGTGCCGTTGCCCTCGCCGCCCAGCACGTTTTCCACGGGTACTTCGCAGTCGTCGAAGAACAGCGGGTAGGTATTGGAGCCGCGCATGCCGAGTTTGTCGAGATGCTGGCCCTTGCTGAAGCCGGCAAAGCCCTTCTCGACAATGAAGGCGGTCATGCCCTTGGCGCCGGCATCCGGGCTGGTCTTGGCATAGACCACCAGGGTGTCGGCGTCGCCGCCGGTGGTGATCCACATCTTCGAGCCGTTCAGCACGTAGCGCGCATCTGCCCCCATTCCCTTGAGCTCGGCTTTCAGCTTCATCGACACCACGTCCGAACCGGCGCCGGGTTCGGACATCGCCAGCGCGCCGACATGCTCGCCGGAAATCAGCTTGGGCAGGTACTTTTTCCGCTGCGCGTCGTTGCCGTTGCGGCGAATCTGGTTCACGCAAAGGTTGGAATGCGCGCCGTAGGACAGGCCGACCGAGGCCGAGGCGCGCGATATTTCCTCCATCGCCACCATGTGCGCCAGATAGCCCATGTTGGTGCCGCCGTATTCCTCGCCGGCGGTCATGCCGAGCAGGCCCATCTCGCCGAACTTCTGCCACAGGTCGGCGGGAAACTCATTGACGCGATCGATCTCGGCCGCGCGCGGCAGGATTTCCTTCTGTGCGAAAGCCCAGACAGCGTCGCGCAGCATGTCGATGTCTTCGCCGAGATAAAAATTCAGTCCGATCATTGCAGGGGCTCCTTGGGTTTTGTGGGCGCCGGCGTCAGGCCTTGCCGTGCATGGTCATCAGGGTTTGCTGCATCGTGGCGCAGTGCGTGGCCTTGCCGTTCTTGATCGCATAGACCTCGCCGCGCGTGATGACGAGGTTGCGCCCGGTCTTCAGCACCTGGCCTTCGGCAACGAGGAATTCGCCGTCGGCAGGTGCCAGCAGGTTGAGCTTGAATTCCACGGTCAGCACGTCGGAGCCGACCGGCATCAGTGTGAGCCCGGCATAGCCGCCGGCGCTATCGACGATGGTGCTGGTGATGCCGGCATGGAAATAGCCGTTTTGCTGGGTCAGGTCGTCACGGAAGGGGAGGCGGATCTCGCAATGCCCCGGGTTCAGTTCGCCGATTTCGGCGCCGATCAGCGTCATCACCTTCTGCCGGGCAAAGCTGGCCCGCACCGTGGCATCCCAGTCCGGGTTGCGCGGCTCGAAAACATTCCTGACTGGGCGTGCGGTGTGCGGCATTTCATCTCCTGCCTGAGGCGTGCATGGTAGTTAACGTTGACGTCAACGTCAACTATCAGGGGCGTCGGTTCGGGCGACGGCCCGAATCCGCCGCGGCGGCATCGGCCTTCAGCATCTCGCGGCACTGGCGCTCGAAGCGGGCAATTTCCTTGAGCACGGCCTCGATGTCGTCACGCTGCTGCTCCAGCGCGGCGCGGCGCTGGGCCAGCGCACCGAGGAAGGAAAGCAGTTGCGTAGACTCGTCTTCGGCCGTGTCGTACATGTCGATCAAGTCCTTGATCTCGGCCAGGCTGAGACCCAGGCGCTTGCCGCGCAGGGCCAGCTTGAGCCGGGTCTGGTCGCGCTTGCTGTAGATGCGATTGCCGCCTTCGCGCGCCGGAGAGACCAGACCGTGCGACTCCCAATAGCGGATGGCACGGGTGGTAACGCCGAAGTCGCGGGCCAGTTCGGTGATGGTTTGAGTATCGTTCATGATGGGAGACTGAAATGCACCTTATGCTGCAGTGCACATAAAGCCCCGAAAATTGGATAAGATGGCAGACCGACAATCGACAAGTTAAGCAGATTTCCCCCACCGACGCAAAGAGACGTGAATTGAACGCTCCCATCGCCTACCCCCACGAAACCGCGCCCGCTCCCGGTGTTGCGGTACCCGTCGCGCCCGGCATCGAATGGCTGTGCATGCCACTGCCATTCGCCCTGAACCACATCAATCTATGGCTGCTGGCCGACGGCGACGGCGACGCGGCGATCGATACCGGCTTCGCGCTCGATCCGGTCAAGGAAGCCTGGCGGTCGGCCCTGGTAGGTCGCCGACTGACGCGCTGCATCGTCACCCACTGCCATCCCGACCATCTGGGCCTCGCCGCCTGGCTGGAACAGGAAACCGGCGCCGGGCTGTGGATCGCCCAAGGCGAATACCTTGCGGCGCACATGATGGTGGAGCAGATCGCCGGCTATGCGATCGGCTCCATGGTCGGCTTCTTCCGCAGCCACGGCCTCGACGAGGCGCGCATCGACGCCCTGGTGGCGCGCGGCAACGGCTACAAGCGCGGCGTCCCGAGTATTCCCGCCACCTATCGGCGCCTGTTCGACGATCAGTTGCTGAAGATCGGCGATCACGAGTGGCGCACCCTCGTCGGCCACGGCCACGCCCCCGAACACATGAGCCTGTATTGCGGCGAACTCGGCGTGCTGATTTCCGGCGACATGCTCTTGCCGCGCATCTCGACCAATATTTCGGTGATGGCCGGCACGCCGCACGCGGATCCGCTCGGCTTGTTCCTCGACTCCATCGACAAGTTCCACGCGCTGCCGGAAGACACGCTGGTGCTGCCATCGCACGGCCGGCCGTTCCGCGGCCTGCATGCCCGCGTCGAGCAGCTTCACGCCCACCATGCGGAGCGCTGCGAGGTGCTGATCGACGCCTGCCGCGGCATGCCGAAGAACGCCGCCGAACTGATCAGCGTGCTGTTCAACCGGGATATTCCGGATCCCCACCAGACCATGTTCGCCATGGGCGAAGCCATCGCCCACCTGAATTATCTCGAGCACACGGGAAAGATGCAGCGCATTGAGGAAAACGGCCTGATCCGTTTCACCAGCTAACCCCAAGGAGTCCCCATGTCCGCGCAGGAAAAGACCGCTTTGCCCAATCCCCAGGAAATTGCCAAGACCTATGCCGAGGTCGCCCAGCGCGCCTCGCATCTGATCACCGACCACATGAAGCGGCAGATGAAAAAGGGCGTCAGCGCCCCCGGCGACGACCTCGGCATCGCCCAGGCCTTCATGGACATGATGGCCAAGATGCTGGCCAATCCCTACAAGCTGGCGCAGGCGCAGATGAACCTGGTGTGGGACTACTTTTCGCTGTGGCAGCATTCGACGATGCGCATGATGGGCATGCAAGGCGCACCGGTGGCGCAGCCGAAAAAGGGCGACAAGCGCTTCGCCGACGCGCAATGGGAAGAGCATTTCCTGTTCGATTTCATCAAGCAGTCCTACCTGATCACGGCGCGCCACGTGCATGACAATGTCTGCTGCATCGAAGGTCTCGACGAAATCTCGCAGAAGAAAGTGAATTTCTTCACCCGCCAGTTCATCGATGCGCTGGCGCCGTCCAACTTCGCCGCAACCAACCCCGAAGTGCTGCGCGAGACGGTCAAGAGCCAGGGCCAGAACCTGCTCAAGGGTTTCAATAACCTGCTGCGCGACATCGAGGAAGGCGACGGCCAGCTGCGCGTCAAGATGACCGATCCTGCGGCCTTCGAGATGGGCAAGAACGTCGCCTCGACGCCGGGCAAGGTGATCTTCCAGAACGAGATGATCCAATTGATCCAGTTCAATCCGACCACCAAGGAACAGTACAAGCGCCCGCTGCTGATCATTCCGCCCTGGATCAACAAGTACTACATCCTCGACCTGCGCGAGAGCAATTCCTATATAAAGTGGGCCACCGACCAGGGCCACACGGTGTTCGTCATCTCCTGGGTGAACCCGGATGCCAAGCTGGCGCAGAAGGGCTTCGACGATTACATGACGGAAGGCGCGCTGACCGCGATCGACGTGGTCTGCCAGCAGTCCGGCGAGAAGGAAGTCAACATGATTGGCTACTGCCTCGGCGGTACGCTGCTCGGCTCGACCATGGGCTACATGGCCGCCAAGAAGGACAAGCGCATCGCCTCGGCGACCTTCTTCGTCGCCCTGCTCGACTTCTCGATTCCCGGCGAACTCGGCGTCTTCATCGACGAAGGCCAGGTCGCCAGCCTCGAAAAGAAAATGGAGGAACGCGGCTACCTCGAAGGCTCGGAGATGGGCACCACCTTCAACATGCTGCGCTCCAACGACCTGATCTGGACCTTCGTGGTCAACAACTACCTGATGGGCAAGGAACCCTTTCCCTTCGACCTGCTCTACTGGAACTCCGATTCCACGCGCATGCCTTACAAGATGCACAGCTACTACCTGCGCAACATGTACCTGAACAACCTGCTGCGCGAACCGGGCGGCATCACCCTGCTCGACACGCCGATCGACCTGTCCAAGGTCAAGACACCGTCCTACTTCATCTCCACCATCGAAGACCACATCGCGCCGTGGCGCAGTGTCTATCTCGGTTCCACCGCGCTCGGCGGCCCGGTGCGCTTCGCGCTGGGCGGCTCCGGGCACATCGCCGGAATCGTCAATCCGCCCTCCGCCAACAAATATGGCTTCTGGACCAACGATGCCCGCCCGGAAACCCCCGACGAGTGGTTCGAAGGCGCCAAGCAGCACGAGGGCTCCTGGTGGACCGACTGGCAGAAATGGATCACCAAGCTGAACGACGACAAGGTACCGGCGCGCGACCCGGCCAAGGGCAAATTCAAGCCGCTGGAAGATGCACCGGGTTCCTTCGTCAAGTTCCGCCTGGACACGCAAAAGACCAAGAAGTGATCCAGCTTCCCCGGGAACGTGAAGCGGGCGTGGTGTCGCAAGACGCCGCGCCCATTTTTTTGAGCCCCGCACCGCTGCGGGTGGTGCTCGACACCAACGTACTGGTATCGCTCTACGTGTTCGCCGACAGCCGTTTCGCCCCGCTACGCGCAAGCAGCGACAGCGGAGAATGGCAGGCGATCACCAACGCCGCCTGCCTCGGCGAATTCCGCCGCGTGCTGGGCTATCCGATCTTCGCCCTGACGGAACAGCAGCAGTCGGGCGCGCTGGCGGCCTACGCGGCCCATGCCATTCACCACGACGGCAGTCCGCCTGCTGCGGCAGTCGAATTGCCACGCTGCAAGGATCGCGATGACCAAAAGTTTCTCGAACTGGCCCGCGACAGCGCCGCCGACTGGCTGGTAACGGCGGACAAGGCCCTGTTGCGGCTGGCGCGGCGCGACAAGCTACGCGGCCTGTTTCGCATCCTCACTCCCGAGGCGGCGCTGGCGGAAAGCGAATAACCCCGTAGGACCCAGAGAGTTGGTGCTCGCCGGCCGGCGCAGCCGAATCCCCGGCGGACAGAGTCCGATGCGGCGCCGACCGCGCCGACAGGCCCCGCTCAGATGCGAATGTAGCGGTATTGGCGGGCTTCGTTCTGGACCGCCGCGACGCCCTCGGCAGTCGGGAAGCGCACCATGCACAC
>JAXMJU010000390.1:0-4112 GCA_034376265.1 Sulfuritalea sp. | reverse complement strand
CTGGTTGACAAGTCCAAGTTCGTCGAGCGTCTGGGACTAACTCACGATCTGCCGCTGGGCGTGGCGAAGAAGGCCGCGTGCGGACCGCCGAAGCCCATCGGCACACCAAAGCGCTGCGAGGAGCCGAGCGCGATGTCGGCGCCCATCTCGCCGGGCGATTTCAGCAGTACCAGCGCCATCAGGTCGCTGGCCACGGCCACCACGCCGCCACGGCCCTTGATCGCGGCGATCATCGTGCTCAGGTCGGCGATTTCGCCGCGCGCGTTGGGGTATTGCAGCAGGGCGCCGAACACGTCGTCGCGCTGCGCAGCTTCTTCAGGTTTGCCGAAAGCCAGTTCGAAGCCGAAATACGCGGCGCGCGTCCGGATCACGTCGATGGTCTGCGGGAAGGCCGCCTCATCGACGAAGAAGACATTGCCCTTGGTCTTGGAAATGCGCCGTGCCATGGTCATGGCCTCGGCGGCGGCGGTGGCCTCGTCGAGCAGCGAGGCGTTGGCGATTTCCAGTCCGGTCAGATCGACCACCATCTGCTGGTAGTTGAGCAGGGCCTCCAGCCGGCCCTGGGCGATCTCGGCCTGGTAGGGCGTGTAGGCGGTGTACCAGCCGGGATTCTCGAACAGGTTGCGCAGGATCACCGGCGGCGTGTGCGTGCCGTAATAGCCCTGGCCGATCAGCGATTTCTTGACCACATTCTTCGCCGCGACGGCCTTCAGGGCGGCCAGCGCCGCGTGCTCCGGCATGGGTCCCGGCAGATCCAGCGGGCGTTGCAGGCGTATGGTAGCCGGCACCGTCTCGGCAATCAGCGTGGCGAGCGAGGCCGTACCGATCGAGGCGAGCATGCCGGCAATGGCATGGTCGTCGGGGCCGATGTGGCGGCCGATGAATTCGTCGCGGTGTTCGAGGGTGGTCAGCGCTATCGTCAGGTTCTCGGCGTGCATGTCGTTGGTCTGCTATGTATTTTCGATGACCACTGTAGGGCCGGCTGCAGCCGGCCATGGCGGACTGAAGTCCGCCCCACAATGGGATGGCTGTTTCGCAAGCGTCGCTTCAGAGCGTCGCGGTGTAGGCGGCGGCGTCGAGCAGCGCATCGAGTTCCGCGGCGCATTTGGCAGCTTCGGCAGGCTTGATGCGGAACAGCCAGGCGGCATAGGCATCGGCATTGATCGATTCCGGCGCGTCGGCGGCCGCCTGGTTGATGTCCATCACTTCGCCCGACACCGGCGAATAGATGTCCGAGGCGGCCTTCACCGATTCGACCACCGCGCATTCCTCGCCGGCCTTGACCACGCGGCCGACGGCCGGCAGTTCGAGGAAGACGATGTCGCCCAGCGCTTCCTGGGCGTGGTCGGTGATGCCGATGGTGACCGTGCCGTCGGCTTCGAGTCTGGCCCATTCATGGGAGGCGGCGTATTTCAGGTTGCTTGGTGCGTTCATGGTTAATTCCTCAGATCAGGGGTTTGCCGTTGCGGACGAAGGTGGGTTTGACGACGCGCGCCTTGAGCAGCTTGTCGCGGATTTCGACTTCCACTTCGCTGCCGATGGCGACGCCCACCGGCAGGCGCGCCAGTGCGATGGATTGATTCAGGGTCGGCGAAAAACTGCCGCTGGTGGTTTCGCCGCTGCCCAGCGGCGTGATGACTTTCTGATGGGCGCGCAGCACGCCGCGACCCTGCAGCAGCAGGCCGGCGAACTCGTTGTGCAAGTGCCGGGCGCTGTCGCCGACCAGCGCCGATTTGCCGATGAAGTCGCGCGCGCGGTCCTTCAGGTCGACCGTCCACTTGAGGCCGGCCTCGTAGGGCGAGATGCTCTCGTCCATGTCCTGGCCGTAGAGGTTCATGCCCGCTTCGAGCCGCAGCGTGTCGCGTGCGCCCAGGCCGCAGGGCTTCACGCCGGCTGCCAGCAGAGCCTGCCAGACCTCGGCTGCCGCCTCGGCCGGCACGGTGATTTCGAAACCGTCCTCGCCGGTGTAGCCGGTGCGGGCCACCAGCCAGTCGCCCTGGGTTGAGGTAAATTCGGTGGCCTGGAAATTCTCCAGTTTCTCGGTGGCAGCGCGGCTGTCGGGGAAGGCCGTCCACAAGCGCTCGCGCGCATGGGGGCCCTGCACGGCGATCATCGCCACGGCATCGACGCCGGTGCTGCGGCGCTCGTGTGCATTGGGGCCCTGCAAGGCAATCAGGGCCACTGCGTCGTCGGTAGCCTTGCGCCGTACCATCACCGTGGCATTGAAGCCGCCGTCCACCCCGCTGAGCTGGGCGCGCATCCAGGCGACATCCTTGTCCGCGGTGCCGGCGTTGACCACGACGCGGTAATGCTCGGGGCTGAAGTAGTAGACGATCAGATCGTCGATCACGCCGCCCGCCCTGTTCAGCATGCAGGAGTACAGCGCCTTGCCCGGCGTGACGAGTTTCGCCACGTCGTTGGCCAGCAGGTGGCGCAGGTAGGCGCGGGCATCGGGACCGGCGAGATCCAGCGCGCACATGTGGGAGACGTCGAACATGCCGGCGTCGCGGCGAACGGCATGGTGTTCCTCAATCTGCGAGCCGTAATGAATGGGCATCTCCCAGCCGGAGAAGTCGACCATTTTGGCGGCGGCGGCGAGATGGGAGTCGTAAAGGGGGGTACGTAGCGGCATGGCGATCCTCGGACTGATGGCGGCAAGAAGCGCAACGGGGTTCCGTTGCATCCCCATCTGTCCTTGGCGCCTGAGAGATTTACTCCGTCGGCGGGCCGGCTTCACGATGCTGCAATGAGCTGCCACTCTCCAGATTTGTGCGGCGTCGCCGGTCCTTTTGCCTGAGCGGTTCCTGGGGGTTGCGCCTTCGGCGGTAACGGTGGGAGTTACTCTCTCCCGACGACCGGGGCGAATTATCCTATAAATGGCCGCATCGCGCTCAGGGGCTTGAAGACCAGGGCTGCGTCACGCCGCCATGTGCGGCTGGCGCTTGCAGGGATTTTGTTGTACTGTACGAAAGAACAGTCACAGGAGCATGTCCATGGCCAACGATCTGACGCCCCGCCAGCAGGAGATTCTGGATTTCATCCGCAACAGCATGGAAGTTTTCAGCGTGCCGCCGACGCGCGCCGAGATCGCCAGTGCTTTTGGTTTCGCCTCGCCCAATGCCGCCGAAGACCACCTGAAGGCGCTGGCGAAAAAGGGCGCGATCACGCTTGAACCTGGTTCCGCGCGCGGCATCCGCCTGGTGGAGCAGCTCGGCCTGCCGCTGATCGGCATCGTCGCCGCCGGCAGCCCGCTCTTGGCGGTGGAGAACCGCCTCGGCAACATCCGCATCGATCCGGCGCTGTTCACGCCGCGCGCCGATTTCCTGCTGCGGGTGCGCGGCCTGTCGATGATCGAGGCCGGCATCCTCGATGGCGACCTGCTGGCCGTGCATCGCACCTCCGAGGCCAGCAACGGCCAGATCGTCATCGCCCGGCTGGGCGACGAAGTCACCGTCAAGCGCTTCAAGCGGCGCGGCACCATGGTCGAGCTGATCGCCGAGAACCGCGATTTCGCGCCCATCCTGGTCAATACGCGCAAGGAGCCGCTGACCATCGAAGGCATCGCCGTGGGTTTGATCAGAGACGGCAGAACCTTGTAGTCGCTGTCATGAACCTGCAAAAAGCATTTGATCCGCAGATTTCGCCGATTGACGCAGATGGATCAGGGCATGCCTGGATGAGCCTCATCACCGTTCGGGTGGGTCATGAGGGCTGAGCGCTTCGTTGTTTTCTCTGCGTAATCTGCGTCATCTGCGGATTGAGCCGAGGTTTTCAGCATGAATCCTTCACTGGCCCGGGTGCTGGAGCGCTCCGACATCCGTCGCGGCGATGCCTTCGCCGTGGCGCCAGCGCCAACTCTTGCCAGCGGTTTCCCTGCGCTCGATGCCGAACTGCCCGGCGGCGGCTGGCCGCGTGGGGCATTGACCGAACTGCTGACGGAACATGAAGGTATCGGCGAGCTCGGCCTGCTGCTGCCGGCGCTGGCGGCGCTGACTGCCGCCGGTCAGACCGTGGTGCTGATCGCGCCGCCGCGCGCGGCCCATGCGCCGGCCTGGGCCGCCGCCGGGATACGGCTCGACGGCCTGCGTCTGGTGTTTCCGCGCCGTCCGCGC
>JAXMJU010000389.1:0-3063 GCA_034376265.1 Sulfuritalea sp. | reverse complement strand
GTCTGGTGTCCATAGCGTCTTGGTACCACTCCTTCCCTTCCCGAACAGGACCGTGAAACGAGACCGCGCCGATGATATTGCACTTCACCGTGTGAGAAAGTAGGTCAACGCCAGACTCCCCCATAAAACCCCCTCCGGATTGCCGGTAGGGGGTTTTTGCCTTTTGGGGGCTATCAACAATTCGCTTTCTCGGTGTTGTGACGTTCCGTCATGGAATTTCGGTGAAAAATTGCTGTTGCCGCCTGCTAAAATAGCTCCATGAAAACAAGCTTTCTGGAGTTCGAACAGCCGATCGCGGAACTGGAGGCGAAGATTGAACAACTGCGCTTCGTACAGGACGACTCGGCGGTCGACATTTCCGAGGAGATTTCCCGCCTCGACGCAAAGAGTCAAAGTCTCACCAAAGACATCTACGCGAAGCTCACCCCGTGGCAATGTGCCCTGGTTGCGCGACATCCACAGCGGCCTTATACGCTGGATTATCTGCAACTGGTATTCACGGACTTTCAGGAACTTCACGGCGATCGCAATTACGCCGATGATCACGCGATTGTGGGCGGCTTGGCTCGCTTCAACGGACAATCGTGCATGGTGATTGGGCACCAGAAGGGCCGTGACACGAAGGAAAAGATTCATCGCAATTTCGGCATGCCACGCCCCGAGGGATACCGAAAGGCGCTGCGCCTGATGCGGCTGGCGGAAAAGTTCAGGCTTCCTATTTTCACCTTTGTCGATACCCCGGGGGCATATCCAGGCATCGATGCAGAAGAGCGCGGGCAGTCGGAGGCGATCGGCCGCAATCTGGCGATAATGACCGAGTTGAAGGTTCCGTTGATTGCCACGGTGATCGGCGAGGGGGGCTCCGGCGGCGCCTTGGCAATCGCCGTTGCCGACGTAGTGGCCATGCTTCAGTATTCCACGTATTCCGTAATCTCTCCCGAAGGATGTGCGTCGATTCTTTGGAAAAGTGCCGAGCGTGCCGGCGACGCTGCCGAGACGATGGGCATTACGGCACCGCGCCTCAAGTCTCTGGGTTTGATCGATCGCATCATCAACGAACCGGTCGGCGGCGCCCATCGCGACTACCGCCTTATCGCGCAGAATGTCAAAAAGTCTCTGCAGGAAGCACTCAAGCAGCTTGCCGGTTTGTCGTCAAGCGAGCTCATTGAGCGGCGCTTCGATCGTCTGATGAGTTATGGCCGCTTCAAGGAACAGGCCATTCACTGAGGCCGTCTTGCAGGCTGTCGTCGCCTGTCTTTCCAGGTATGTCAGGCAGAATCAGTCGCTTGTCGTGGCTTATTCCGGCGGGCTCGATTCGACCGTGTTGCTGCATGCCGCAAATTGCTTGGCGGCCGGTGTCAGTTGCGATTTGTCGGCGCTTCACGTTCATCATGGGCTCAGCGCGAATGCCGATGCATGGGCTGAATCCTGCGCGAGCGTCTGCCGGGCGCAGGACATTCCGCTTACGGTGATTCGGGTCGATGTACCGCGTCGCAGCGGCGAAGGCATGGAAGCTGCGGCGCGCCGTGTTCGCCACCAGGCCTTCGACACCCATCCCGCCGACTGGATTCTTCTCGCTCACCATGCAGATGATCAGGCGGAAACAGTGCTGCATAACCTGCTGCGTGGTGCCGGAGTGCGTGGTGCAGCGGCAATGCCGGAGGCGCGCGGGCGCCTGATGCGGCCCCTCCTGGAACTCGGGCGCGCGACTTTGCTTGCGTATGCGAAACACCATGGGCTGACATGGATCGATGACGAGAGCAACGCGGACACGCGGTATACAAGAAATTTTCTGCGACGTGAGATTCTTCCGCCCATTATTTCGCGCTTCCCGCGGGCAAGCGAGCATCTTGCGGCTGCGGCAGGCCGATTCGGCGAGGCCGACTCATTGCTCGATGATTTGGCCTGCCTGGATCTTGGCGACTGTCCCGCCGAATTTCCGCTACCTCGGAAGCTGTTTAGGGAGATGTCCGGCCCCCGCGCTAGAAATTTGTTGCGAGCCATGCTGAAGTGGCACCATGTCCAGCCCCCGGACGAGGCACGACTCGCCGAGTTTGTGCGTCAGTTATTGACGGCGGGCAGTGATCGGCATCCGCGCATCGACCTCGAGCGCTATTCGCTGTGGTGCGAAGCCGGCAAGCTGCATTTCAGGAGCCCGAATTAGTAATCCTGCATGTCGCCGAGCACACCGAGGACTTGTGACAACTCGACCGCCGAGCGCACCTGCATTTTTTCGAAAATGTGGGATCGGTGGACCTCGACGGTGCGCATAGCTATATCGAGTTCGTCGGCAATCACCTTGTTCAGCTTGCCTGCAAGGATTCTCAGCATCACCTCGTGTTCGCGCTGAGTCAACAGTGCCAGCCTTTGCCGCAAAATCAGGATCGCGCCATCTCGGGCGCAGCGTTTTGCGTCATGCTCGATGGCGGCCAGTACCTTGTCCACCAGCAAGTTGTCATCGTACGGCTTTTCGATGAAGTCGAAGGCACCGTCCTTCAAGGCCTGAACCGCCATCGGGACATCGCCGTGCCCCGTCAAAAAAATCACCGGTAGCCGGCACTGCAAGGCCCTTAGTCGATCGAACAGTTCAACCCCGCTCATGCCGGGCATCCGTACATCGAGAAGCAGACAGCCACTGAGATCACGGCTTGCAACTGCAAGAAACCGCTCGGCGGACTCCCATGTTTGCGATGGCACGGCGCGCGAGCGCAACAGCCATTGCAACGCGTCTCGAACCGCCGGATCGTCGTCGACAATGTGCGTGGTGGCACCGTTCATCCTAAAAACCGCATTTGACCGCGTGCAAAGTAGCCACAGGTCAGGCAGGCTGTGGGCTTGAGCGATCTGCGGGGAGGCACCCGATGGGTGAGTCGAAATTGAAGCGGGCGAAACACGAAGAAATGCTTTTGTCGTGCGCTGGGGTGGAGACGGCGGGAGGACGAGTCCAGGTACGCTGGGAGTCCGACAGCGCAGCGACGCCGATGGGTCAGCTGGCCTACTTTATCGAGTTTCTGACCCTGACCGGTCTGTGGTCGCGCTGGCAGGAGAGTTGCCCGTTGGCCT
>JAXMJU010000388.1:0-7486 GCA_034376265.1 Sulfuritalea sp. | reverse complement strand
CTTGAGATCCTTGCCGATACCTTCCACGGTATTGCAGGCCGACAGGACCAGCACCAGGATCGAAGCGATAAACATGCGGGACATAGGTTTTCTCCTCAAGACAATTCGCGAACGTCGGCAAAGCGGCCGGCGATCGCCGCCGCCGCCGCCATCGCCGGGCTGACCAGATGGGTGCGGCCGCCGGCGCCCTGGCGGCCTTCAAAATTGCGGTTCGAGGTCGAGGCGCAGCGTTCGCCGGGATTCAGGCGATCGTCGTTCATGGCCAGGCACATCGAACAACCCGGCTGCCGCCACTCGAAACCGGCGGCGACGAATATCTTGTCCAGTCCTTCGGCTTCGGCCTGTTCCTTGATCAGGCCCGAGCCGGGCACCACCAGCGCCAGCTTGATATTGGCGGCGACTTTGCGCCCCCTGGCCACGGCAGCGGCGGCACGCAAGTCCTCGATGCGGGAATTGGTGCAGGAACCGATGAAAACCTTGTCGACCGGAATCTGGTCGATGCGCATGCGCGGCGTCAGGCCCATGTATTGCAACGCGCGCGCCACGCCTTCGCTCTTGACCGGGTCCTTGAAGTCCTCGGGCGCCGGCACCGTGCCGTCGATCCCGGTCACCATTTCGGGAGATGTGCCCCAGGTCACCTGCGGCACGATCTGGCGCGCATCCATTTCGATCACGGTGTCGAAGCGGGCATCCGCATCCGAGACCAGCGTGCGCCAGTAGGCCACGGCCTTGTCCCAATCGGTACCCTTGGGTGCAAAGTTACGTCCCTTGAGATAGGCGATGGTGGTCTCGTCCGCAGCGACGAAGCCGACCCGGGCGCCGGCCTCGATGGCCATGTTGCATACCGTCATGCGGCCTTCCATCGACAGCGCGCGGATGGCCGAACCGCCGAACTCGATGGCGTAGCCGTTGCCGCCCGCGGTGCCGATGCGGCCGATCAGGGCGAGGACGAGGTCCTTCGCCGTAACGCCAGCGCCAACTCTGCCTTCGATCCTGACCAGCATGGTCTTCGACTTCTTCTGCAGCAGGCACTGGGTCGCCAGCACATGCTCGACTTCGGAAGTGCCGATGCCGTGCGCCAGGCAGGCAAACGCGCCGTGCGTCGAGGTATGCGAATCGCCGCAGACCACGGTCATGCCGGGCAGGGTGGCGCCGTTTTCCGGGCCGACGACATGGACGATGCCCTGACGCCGGTCCTTGAACGGGAAATAGGCCAGAGCGC
The DNA here is from genome assembly GCA_034376265.1 of Sulfuritalea sp. Taxonomy (GTDB): domain Bacteria; phylum Pseudomonadota; class Gammaproteobacteria; order Burkholderiales; family Rhodocyclaceae; genus Sulfuritalea. Next base: position 6,264 of record JAXMJU010000388.1, on the reverse strand, counting down.
CCGTTTCGCGGATGTTGGCATCGAGGGTTTCCACCTGCTGGCGCGAAATCGGATCGAGGATGCCGCGCTCCCAGTGCGAGGTCGGCGTATTGTGGTCGGCCGTGGCGACGATCGAAGAAATGCGCCAGACCTTGCGTCCGGCGAGTTTCAGGCCTTCGAAGGCCTGCGGACTGGTGACTTCATGCACCAGATGACGATCGATGTAGAGCAGCGCCGTGCCGTCCTCTTCGACATGCACGACATGGCTGTCCCAAAGTTTCTCGTATAGCGTTTTTGACATGATTTGCATAGTGTCCGCGCGGGTCTTGGATTATCGCACAGGCGCGCTCGCCGAATCAGCCGGAACGCCGCGCCAGACCATGGCCAGGCCGAACAGCGCAAGCAGCGACGCGGCGCTGAAGGTGATCGCGGCACCGGCGCTTTCCCACAGGGCGCCGGCCAGCAAGGCGCCACCCAGACCACCGGCGCCATAGGCCACGCTGCCGTACAAGGCCTGCGCCCGCGCCTGCTGGCTGGCGACGAACCAGCGATTGAGCGCTGCCATGGTCGCCGCGTGGTGTGCGCCGAAACTGGCGCCGTGCAGCAGCTGCGCGAACACCAGCAGGCCGATGAACTCCACGGTCCAGCCGATCAGCAGGAAACGCAGCACCGCCAGGGCAAAGCAGGCCAGCAGGATCTGGCGCAGCGAGACCCGCTTTGAAATTCGCGGCATGAACAGGAAGACGAAGATCTCGGCCACCACGCCCAGGGTCCATAGCAGCCCGACCAGGGTCTTGCCGTAGCCTTGCGCCACCAGATGGATCGAATAGAAGACGTAAAGCGCACCATGCGCCGCGCTCATCAACAAGCCCGCGCCGAGCAGGAACACCACCTTGCGCTGACGCAAGACGACGAGGATCGGACCCGCAGCCTGCCCCGCGCGCGCCGGCACTTCGGTCAGCGTCAGCGCACTGACCAGGGTCCCCAGCAGCAGGCCCCAACTGACCCAGAGCTGCGAGCTGATGGGTGCCGCATCGAGCAGGAAGCCGACCCCCATCACGGTGAAAATAAAACCTACCGAGCCCCACAGCCGGATGCGGCCGTAGCGTTCCGGGGCGGCCACCAGATGGCCCAGAGTCAGGGCTTCGACCAGCGGCAGCGATGCGCTCCAGAAGAAATGCAGGATCGCCATGCCGATCAGCAGGCCGACGAAATCCCGGGTCAGGAACACCACCGAGAAACTCGCCAGCGAGGCCGCTGCCGAGGCGATGACGATGCGCACGCGCCGGCCGCCGCTGTCTGCCAGCCAGCTCCACAACAAGGGTGCCAGAAGCCGCATGAACTGGCCGAGCGACATCAGGATTGCAATACGCCCCGCGGACAGGCCTATCGACTGCAGATAGAGCGCAAAGTACGGCAGGAAGGCGCCGATGAAGGCGAAGTACCAGAAGTACCACGCGGACAGGCGAGTGCTTTGCTCCATGACGATTGCCGCCGACCGCTAGCGGCGGCTCTGTTCAGGCAAGGCCCTGCGTCAGGCTTGGTGCGTCTGCAGCAAGGCGTAAAGCTCGTCCTTGAGTTTCAGGCGCAGTTTCTTCATGTCTTCGAGCAAGGGATCGGCAACGGGGGCATCCTTGATCTCCAGCTCCTCGATTTGGGCAGTCAACGCGTTGTACTCGTCTAACAGGCGGCCAAAGTGCAGATCCGCTGCTTTCAGAGCGTGGATGGTCTTGGCGTGCTCGGGAAACTCGTGGTGCAGATCATGATGCTCAACGTTCATTGCTGGTCCAATTCTGGGCGGTTCAACTCAGTGCAAATCATTTTACCGGCGGTCGTGCCGGAATTCGCGGCGTGGAGCATTCGACATCGGCGCACTGGGCGCGATGATGCAGCGCGGCGTCGATCAGCACCAGCGCCAGCATGGCCTCGGCAATCGGCGTCGCGCGTATGCCGACGCAGGGATCATGGCGGCCATGGGTTTCGATCATGGCCGGCTCCCCGGCGAGATTGATGGTACGGCGCGGCAAGCGGATACTCGATGTCGGTTTGACCGCCATCCTGACCACCACATCCTGCCCGCTCGAAATGCCGCCCAGGATGCCTCCGGCGTTGTTGCTCAGAAAACCCTCGGGGGTCAGCTCGTCGCCGTGTTCGCTGCCTTTTTGCGTCACCGACCCGAATCCCGCACCGATCTCGACGCCCTTGACGGCGTTGATGCCCATCATGGCGTAGGCGATATCGGCATCCAGGCGGTCATACACCGGTTCGCCCCAGCCGACCGGCACGCCGCGGGCGATTACGGTGACTTCGGCGCCGACCGAATCGCCCGACTTGCGCAGGGCGTCCATGTAGTCCTCAAGCTGCGGCACGATGGCCGCATTGGGCGCAAAGAACGGGTTGGTGTCGATCGCCGCCTCGTCCTGCCAGGGAATTTCGATACTCCCCAACTGGCTCATCCAGCCACGCACCGTGACCCCATAGCGCTGCAGCAGCCACTTTCTGGCAATCGCTCCGGCAGCGACGCGCACGGCAGTTTCGCGCGCCGAGGCGCGGCCGCTGCCGCGATGATCGCGGATGCCGTATTTCTGCCAGTAGGTGTAGTCGGCATGGCCGGGACGGAACTTTTCCGCGATGTTGCCGTAGTCCTTGCTGCGCTGGTCCTCGTTGCGGATCAGCAGGCCGATCGGCGTGCCCGTGGTACGGCCCTCGTACACCCCGGAGAGGATCTCGACCGTGTCGGATTCGCGGCGCTGGGTGACATGGCGCGAGGTTCCGGGCTTGCGCCGATCCAACTCGTGCTGGATATCGGCGGCGGAGATCTCCAGACCGGGCGGACAACCATCGACCACACAGCCGATCGCGGGACCGTGGGATTCACCGAAGGAGGTGACGCAGAACAGTGAGCCGAAAGTATTGCCGGACATGGATGCGGAATGGATCGGGGAAGGAAGCTGGAAGTAGTGCAAAGCTTACCATGGCGGCCGCACGGACAGGCGCTGCGGCAGCGCCGGGCCGCACTGGCGCAATCAGGCCATGCCGCGCCCGATAGAGCGTTTCAGCGCTCGAGATCTCCCAGCTTGCCCTTCTTCGTCGCCCAATCGTCGGCATCGGCCGGCGGTTCCTTGCGCTCGATAATGACCGGCCAGGTTTTGGCCAATTCCGCATTCAGCGCGATGAAATGCTCCTGCCCTGCGGGAACGTCGTCTTCGGCAAAGATCGCTTCGACCGGACATTCGGCGACGCAAAGGGTGCAGTCGATACACTCTGCGGGATCGATCGCCAGAAAGTTCGGTCCCTCGTGGAAACAATCCACGGGACACACATCCACGCAATCGGTATATTTGCACTTGATGCATGCTTCGGTGACAACGTAGGTCATGATTACGCTCCAGAATTGGCGAACAATGTACCATTGCTGCGCGGCCTTGGTGCGAGCCGGAGTCGCCACGGCAGAATTTTTTTGCTAGGATTCGGCCATGCCAGCGAGCGCTTCGCGGCAATTTCATCGCGACACCCGGCCGCAGACGCGCCCACCGGAACGCAAACATCCCCGAGGAATTCATGAGCGAACACATTCACCACGTCACCGACAGCACTTTCAAAGCCGAAGTGCTCGACTCCGCGATACCGACCCTGGTCGACTTCTGGGCCGAATGGTGCGGCCCCTGCAAGATGATCGCCCCGATACTCGACGAAGTGGCCAGGGATTATTCCGGCAAGCTGCGCGTGGCCAAACTGAACATCGACGACAATCCCAAGGTTCCCGGCGAGTTCGGCATCCGCGGCATCCCCACCCTGCTCCTGTTCAAGGGCGGCACCGTCGAGGCGCAAAAAGTCGGCGCCCTGTCGAAATCTCAACTTACCGCATTCATTGACAGCAATCTCTGATCCCGTTACATTGGCGCCCGGAGTCTGATTCCGGGCCGCCGACCAGCAAGACAGGCGCCCACGCCCTGAGGGCGCCGATTCGATTCCCCTCCTGATCGAATTCTTTCCTGAATTCATCCCCTACACCACTCTGTTCCGGCGCCTTGCGCCGGAATCTCCTCGCAGGCAGTCCATGCACCTATCCGAGCTCAAAGCCCATCATGTCAGCCAGTTGCTGGAGATGGCGGCCGCCAACAACATCGAAAATGCCAACCGGCTGCGCAAACAGGAGCTGATCTATGCCCTGCTGAAGAACCAGGCCAAGAAGGGCGAAACCATCTTCGGCGACGGCGTGCTCGAAATCCTGCCCGACGGCTTCGGCTTCCTGCGCGCTCCCGAGGAGTCCTACCTCGCCAGCACCGACGACATCTACATCAGTCCGAGCCAGGTGCGTCGCTTCAACCTGCATTCGGGCGACACCATCGAAGGCGAGATCCGCACCCCCAAGGAAGGCGAGCGCTATTTCGCGCTGGTCAAGGTGGATCGCGTCAATGGCGAATCGCCGGAGGCCGCGAAGCACAAGATACTGTTCGAGAACCTGACGCCGCTGCATCCGACCACGCACATGCTGCTGGAGCGTGACATCCGCAGCGAGGAAAACATCACCAGCCGCGTCATCGACATGATCGCGCCGATCGGCAAGGGCCAGCGCGGCCTCATCGTATCGCCGCCCAAGGCCGGCAAGACCGTGCTGATGCAGCACGTTGCCCACGCCATCACCACCAACCATCCGGACGTCACCCTGATCGTGCTGCTGATCGACGAGCGCCCCGAAGAAGTGACGGAAATGATGCGCACGGTCAAGGGCGAAGTCGTCGCCTCGACCTTCGACGAACCGGCCACGCGCCACGTCCAGGTCGCCGAAATGGTCATCGAGAAGGCCAAGCGCCTGGTCGAGCACAAGCGCGACGTGGTGATCCTGCTCGACTCCATCACCCGCCTCGCCCGCGCCTACAACACGGTGCAGCCCGCCTCGGGCAAGGTACTGACCGGCGGTGTGGACGCCAATGCCCTGCAAAAGCCCAAGCGCTTCTTCGGCGCCGCCCGCAACGTCGAGGAAGGCGGCTCGCTGACCATCATCGCCACGGCCCTGATCGAAACCGGCTCGCGCATGGACGACGTGATTTACGAAGAGTTCAAGGGCACCGGCAACATGGAAATCCACCTCGACCGCAAGATGGCCGAGAAGCGCGTCTATCCGGCGATCAACGTCAATCGTTCGGGCACCCGCCGCGAGGAACTCCTGCTGGTACCTGCCGTGCTGCAGAAAATGTGGGTGCTGAGGAAGCTCCTGTACAACATGGACGACATGGAGGCCATGGAATTCCTTCTCGACAAGGTCAAGGCGACCAAGAACAATGGCGAGTTCTTCGACGCCATGCGCCAGCGCTGATTGCGCACAGCCCAAAATTAGCGGATAATGCCGCGTTCTGTCGGTTCGCCAAATCCACGAACCGCGCCTGCAACCGAAAGGACCATGAAATGAAAAGCGGCATCCACCCGAATTACGCTGAAATTGAAGTCACCTGCAGCTGCGGCAACAAGTTCAGCACCCGTTCCACCAGCGGCAAGCCGCTGCACATCGAAGTCTGCTCCGCCTGCCATCCGTTCTATACCGGCAAGCAGAAGATCGTCGACACCGCCGGACGTGTCGAGCGTTTCCGCCAGAAATACAGCAAGAAGGCCGCCTGATCCTGTATCAGACCTGCCTCATGGCCAAAAGGCAGCCTGCGGGCTGCTTTTTTTATGTCCCGGCCCTCCAGGCCGGGACGGTATCCTCGCGATATGTCCCGGCCGGGACGGTATCCCGGGATTCGCACTGGTAAGCTCACAACGTGCCCGATCTGACCGACCGCAACCATAGCCCTGCGCCCGTTCTGGCGCGGTACGGCACGCTGTTGCTGTGCGCCGTCTGGCTGCTGGCGGGGAGCGTCGGCCATGACCCATGGAAGACCGACGACGCCCTGCACCTCGGCGTCGCCTTCGGCATGGCCGGCGGCGACTGGCTGGTGCCGCGCATCGCCGGCGATCCCTGGCTGACCACACCGCCGCTGTATCACTGGGTGGCGGCCCTGTGCGGCAAGCTGCTGGGCTGGCTGCTGCCCTGGCACGATGCGGCGCGCCTGGCGTCGGTCCTGTTCGGCGCCGCCACCCTGGCGATTCTTGCGCGCGTGGCCGCTTTGCTGCTGGGCGCCAGCGCCGCGGTCGCCGCGCCCTTGCTGGCGATCGGCACCGTCGGCCTGCTGGTGCCGCTGCACGACGCCCAACCGGCCATCGCGGGAATCACCGGAGTCTCCGTCGCGCTCTGGGGGCTCGCGCTCTGGCGCGTACAACCCCTGCGCGGCGGACTGCTTTTCG
>JAXMJU010000387.1:0-2835 GCA_034376265.1 Sulfuritalea sp. | reverse complement strand
GAATTATGAGATTCGGATACCTGGCCGCGCTGTCGGCGGCACTGCTGGCCGCCGGCGGTGGCTACTGGCTGGGCAAGACAAGAGTTGGCGCTGGCGACACGGCGAGCATGGCCGCCACGCCCGCTGCGGCGCCTGTTGCGGGCGATGCCGGGGCGCAAAAGCCGCGCAAGCTGCTCTACTACCGCAACCCGATGGGTCTGGCGGACACGTCGCCGACGCCGAAGAAGGACTCGATGGGCATGGACTACATCGCGGTCTATGAAGGCGAGGACGACGGCGTAGCGGCCGGCGAGCTCAAGATCAGCACCGAGAAAGTGCAGAAGCTCGGCGTGAAAATCGAGCCGGCCGCGCTGCGCGAACTGGCGCGCCAGGTGCGGGCCGCCGGCCGGGTCGAAATCGACGAGCGTCGCCTGCACAACGTGGCGCCGAAATTCGAGGGCTGGGTCGAGCGCCTGCACGTCAATGCCACGGGTCAGCCGGTGGCCAAGGGCCAGCCGCTGTTCGAGGTGTATAGCCCGGAACTGGTCTCGGCGCAGCGCGAATACGTGGTGGCGGCCAAGGGCGTCACCGCACTGAAAGATGCCAGCGCCGAAATGCAGTCCGGCATGCGCCAACTGGCCGAGGCGAGCCTGGTGCGCCTGCGCAACTGGGATATTTCCGAAGAGCAGATCAAGGCGCTGGCGGCCGGCGGCGAGGCGAAGCGCACGCTGAGTTTCCGCTCGCCGGTGGGCGGCGTGGTGCTGGAGAAGAAGGCCGTGGCCGGTATGCGTTTCATGCCCGGCGAAATGCTCTACCAGATCGCCGATCTGTCGTCGGTCTGGGTGCTGGCCGATGTTTTCGAGCAGGACATCGCCCTGGTGAAAGTTGGCGCTGGCACTACGGTGAAAATCAACGCCTACCCCGACAAGGAGTTCAGGGGCGTCATCACCTATGTCTATCCGACGCTGAAAGCCGAGACCCGTACCGTCCCGGTGCGCATCGAGCTGGCCAACCCCGGGGTCTTGCTCAAGCCTGGAATGTTCGCCCAGGTGGGACTGGCCGTCGGCAGCAAGGCCAGGGTGGTGACGGTGCCGGTCTCGGCCGTGATCGACAGCGGCACGCGGCAGATCGTGCTGGTCGAGAAGGGCGCGGGGCGTTTCGAGCCGCGCGAGGTCAAGCTCGGCGCGCGCAGCGACGATTACGTGGAAGTGCGGGAGGGCATCAGGGACGGCGAGCCGGTGGTGGTCGCCGCGAATTTCCTGATCGATGCCGAAAGCAATCTCAAGGCCGCGCTCGGCGGTTTCACGGCAGCGGCAGGCAGCGTGCCGCAAGCGGCGGGCAAGATCGGCTTGGTCAGCCACCAGGCCGCCGGTACGCTCGATGCCATTGATGCCAAGGCCGGCAGCGTGACCGTGACGCACGGTCCGGTGGCCAGTCTCAAGTGGCCGGGCATGACCATGGACTTCATGCTGGCGAATCCCGCGCTGACCGAGAAGATCAAACCCGGCAGCGCGATTGCCATCGAGTTCGTCGAGCGCAAGCCCGGCGAGTGGGTGATCACCCGGATGGACGCGACGGCGCACCAGGGCCACTGAAATGCTGAACGCCCTGATCGGCTGGTCGGCGCGGAACGCCTTCCTCGTCCTGCTCGCCACGCTGTTCGTCACGCTGGCCGGCATCTACGCCGTGCTGCGCACGCCGATCGACGCGCTGCCCGATCTGTCGGACGTGCAGGTCATCGTCTATACGGAATACCCCGGCCAGGCGCCGCAGGTGGTCGAGGATCAAGTCACCTATCCGCTGACCACGGCGATGTTGTCGGTGCCGAAGTCGAAGGTGGTGCGCGGCTTTTCCTTCTTCGGCGCCTCCTTCGTCTACATCATTTTCGAGGACGGCACTGACATCTACTGGGCGCGCTCGCGGGTTCTGGAATACCTGAACTTCGCGGCCGGCCGCATGCCCAAGGGCATCACGCCGCAGATCGGGCCGGACGCCACGGGCGTCGGCTGGGTCTATCAGTACGCGCTGGTGGCGAAGGACAAGACGCTGGCCGAACTGCGCAGCATCCAGGACTGGTATCTGCGCTACCAATTGACCAAGGCGCAGGGCGTCGCCGAAGTGGCCTCGATCGGCGGCTTCGTGCAGACCTACCAGGTCACGGTCGATCCGGTCCGCTTGCGCGCCTACGGCATTCCGCTGATGAAAGTCGCGCAGGTGATCCGCGACTCCAACCGCGACGTCGGCGGCCGCGTGGTCGAGATGGCCGAGACCGAGTACATGGTGCGCGGCAAGGGCTATCTGCGCGGCCGCAGCGACCTCGAATTGCTGGTGGTGAAAAGCGAGAAGGGCACGCCGGTGCTGATCCGCGACATCGCCCGGGTCGAACTGGCGCCTGACGAGCGGCGCGGCATCACCGAGCTCAACGGCGAGGGCGAGGTGGTGTCGGGCATCGTCATGGCGCGCTATGGTCAGAACGCACTGGAAGTGATCCACAACATCAAGGAGAAAATCAGCGAAGTCTCCGCCGGCCTGCCGGCGGGCGTCACGATCGAGCCGGTGTATGACCGCTCCGAACTGATCCACCGCGCGATCGACACCCTGAAGCGGACCCTGGCCGAGGAATCGATCATCGTCGCGCTGGTCTGCTTCGTCTTCCTGCTCCACCTGAGGAGCGCGCTGGTCGCGATCCTGATGCTGCCGGTCGGCATCCTGATCGCCTTCATCGCCATGCGCCTGCTGGGCATGAATTCCAACCTGATGAGCCTGGGCGGCATCGCCATCGCCATCGGCGCCATGATCGATGCCGCGATCGTCATGATCGAGAACGCGCACAAGCATCTGGAACGTTTGGAGCCC
>JAXMJU010000386.1:0-34768 GCA_034376265.1 Sulfuritalea sp. | reverse complement strand
GTGCGGTTTCATTCTCATAGACGATGATGCCCACCCTGCGAATGCCTCCGGCGAGCCCGGTGAGGGAGAACTCTCGCCCGACTACGGCGGCCAGGGCCTGCCCAAGTGCGTGGCGACGCCGGTCTGGGAAATGTGGTTCTCGGCCAATACGGCATTCACCATGCTGCCGCAGCTCAACACCGGCGAAGCCGAAGCCATCCTGCTTGCCGCCAGCGACGAACTCAAGGCCACCTACCTGCAGAAGCTGGTGACCGGCGAGTGGGGCGGCACCATGAATTTGACCGAGCCGCAGGCCGGCTCCGACCTCGCCGCGATCCGCTGCCGCGCCGAGCCGCAGGCCGACGGCAGCTACCGCCTCAGCGGGCAGAAGATTTTCATCTCCTACGGCGACCACGAGATCACGCCCAACATCGTGCATCTGGTGCTGGCGCGCCTGCCCGATGCGCCGCCGGGCGTGAAGGGCATCTCGATGTTCCTGGTGCCGAAGTACCTGGTCAATCGTGACGGCAGCCTCGGCGCCAAGAATGACGTGCGCTGCGTCGGCCTCGAACACAAGCTTGGCATCCACGGCAGCCCGACCTGCGCCATGAGCTTTGGTGATGCGGGGGGAGCGACAGGCTGGATCATCGGCGAGCCCAACCGCGGCCTCGAATACATGTTCATCATGATGAACGAGGCGCGCTTCGGCGTCGGCGTACAGGGCATCGGCATCGGCGAGCGTGCCTACCAGCAGGCGCTGGCCTTCGCCCGCGAGCGCGTGCAGGGGCGCGACGCGGTAACCGGCGCGGTGGGCCAGGCCATCATCAATCATCCCGATGTCAAGCGCATGCTGCTGACCATGCGCGCCCGCATCATGGCGGCGCGCGCGCTGGCCTACACGGCGGCCGGCTGGTTCGACCTCGCGCGCCATTCGCCGGACCAGGCGGCGGCCGACAAGGCCAGGCGCTACGTCGACCTGCTGATGCCGGTGGTCAAGGGCTGGAGCACCGAGCTGTGCCAGCAGGTCTGCTACGACGCGATCCAGGTGCACGGCGGCATGGGCTTCGTCGAGGAGACCGGCGTCGCCCAGCATTACCGCGATGCGCGCATCATCACCATCTACGAAGGCACCACCGGCATCCAGGCCAACGACCTGGTCGGGCGCAAGGTTCTGCGCGAAAACGGCGCCACCTTGCGCGAGCTGATCGTCGAAATGCGCAGCGTCGCCGCCGAACTCGCCGTAGCCGAAGGCATGCAATCCATGGCGGTGCGCCTCGACGAGGACATCGCCGCGCTGGAACGCGCGCTGGACTGGATCCTGACCAATGGCCGCGACCGCCTCGCCGCGGTGCTGGCCGGCGCCGTGCCATTCATGCACTTGCTGGGAACGGTCTGCGGCAGTTGGCAACTGGCGCGCGTGGCGCTCGCAGCGGCGCGGCAGGCCGACGGCAACAGCTACGGCGCCGACTACCTGCGCGGCCTGGTCGAACTCGCCCGCTTCCACGCCCACGCACTCGCGGTGCAGGCGCCGGCGCTGGCGGCCGCAATAGTTGGCGCTGGCGAGACGGCGGCGGAGAGCAGGTACGCCTTGCAGTAAGCGGAGCGTCGCGGCCTGCATCCGTAGTCCGATTACCAGTTTCACCGGCATCGGTACGATGCCGGTGAATGACCGGTGCGTAAAACTCTGCCGAACTCACACTTCCGGCCATCAACGGCCGCTGACGAGGTGAAAAATGGTTGCTTTTACCCGACCGCAGTCCACCGCATTGCCGACCTTCAGTGCAATGCTCGTTCCAACAGTTCTTCAGCCTCACATCAACGGAAGGATGAGTGACGACGGTTAGACGTCGGCCCTTATCAATTAGCCTTCTGCCTGGCTGTCATGGATAAATTTCCTGACCTTTTTCCCGCTGTCAGCATCAAGACCGAACATGGTGCTCATGAAGACGTGATTGATACCGGTGATCTTCTTAAGCTCTGCCGCCGACAAAGGTGGCGAGACGCGTTGAAACCGCTGAAGCTTCATTGAATACTCTTCGTCAGGATGTGCAGAATTACCTTGATAGGCCGCCTTCACTAGTTTTCCATCCGCCTCGCCGAACGCAACAATGCCGACACCGGACTGATAGAGAAAAACTACATCCCCCTTCGCTAGCCTCTCAATCTTGAACTTCCACGGATCGAAGTATGCGGCGGCCTTTCCATTCGCCAGCATGTCGTCGTGGTCTTCCTGAGTGTTGCTGACGTTGGTGTTAAGGATGTAATAGCCCTCGGCAATGTCTTCGTAAGGATTGTCGAGAACCCTGAACGGCGACATTTCAAGCAACATCTCATCGGTACCGCCAGCGTAAACGCGGTACACCCAAGGCCGTACATCCAACCCGCTGGAGCGCCAATACCGGGCAGCCTCGCGCGTTCGGTAATCCAGACCATTCGTCATTACTACAAAAACCTGCTTCCGGTTGAAACTCTCATCTGATAACTCAACATCAAATTTTGCTTTGTGCGCCACTTTGAGTGATTGGGATGGGTCGGTTGCCTTCTTGAACAAAGCGTCCAACTCAGGGTATTTCATCGCGCCGTAGATCTGGCCGTAACGGAGCACTTGAAGCAGATTGGAGCTATGCGACTCCCACGCTTTCAACTCGAAGATAAAGAGATTGCCCGCCTTATCCACCGCCATCAAATCCGGTTCCTCTTGCCAACTGCGGGACTGCATCAGAAGAATCAGCTCATCATCGGGAAACAACCGATCCAACGATCTAAAAAGAATGTCTTGCAGCGCTCGCTCGTCAAGGCCGAAGGACTGTAGCCGTTCTGTCCGGCGCTTTTCCGCGTAGCGGGTCTTGGTATGGATGTTTAGCAGCATGAGAATAGTTCCAGAGCAGGGCTAAGCTTCCAGTTGATACATATTCCTTGCTCGCCATGCGCGGGTGGTCAATCCTTCAGGTCCAATTGAATACCAGCCGCTTCCAATCTGGCCATAACCGATCCAGTTTCAAAATTCCATCCATCAGGCATTGTCGTCTTAAGTCCAAGCTCATGATCAAGTCGCCGCGCTTCCGCAGGAGTAATGTGCGCTACTCGCAAGAATCGGCCAAGGAGTTCCGCAACCTCCTTCTCAGTTTCTAAAATATCCCGATTCTCGTCTTTCCCCTTCCAGAATATTTTGAATGCATGATCTCGCAGCAGTGCGCAAGGCACAAGATGCTCTACATGCCCGCCCCCTGCTATTGATTTTCCTTCCGTGATAAGACCCTTGTGAATTAGCGGATCAAATAGTCGCGTATGTACCCTTGCTTCTCGCTTCTCATCATATTGTTGCTCTTCCCAGAAATGCCTCAATACCCAAGCCGCCCGCTCAAATGCACGCTGACGCAATTGTTCTTGTGAATATTTACTCATGATTTTCTCCAATACAAATTGATCCCCGACACTGCCACGCCATATTTCCCGTGCAGGACGCACAACATGGGGCCGCTCTGCGGGTTAATTAAGCAGTGCTTTTCCCAGAACTTCAATAGAGTTTCAATACCAACTTGCCGGCGACAACCAGAATCGAAACGTCGCCAATGTCGTAGGTATTCGATGACGAAGCGTTGCTTTTCGGCTTAATTTTTTGGCCGTCGACAACCCATGTGTTGGAGGACGAAGCGTTACTCTTTGGCTTAAGTTCCTTGCCGTCCCAAATCCAGGTATTGGACGAAGAAGCGTTTTGCTTCGGCTTGATTTCTTTGCCATCGAACACCCAGGTGTTCGAGGAAGATGCGTTTGACTTTGGCTTCAGTTCATTCCCGGTACATACCCAGTTATTTGGTAACTCAATCTTGTTAGTCACGATCTCTTCCTTAAATAGTCGCTTCGTTGCGAATTTAATCTGTCGAGGACTTGCATTCTCCCCAGGATCAGACGTGGCGAGTTTCTATGCCACCAATGGACGGCGACCTATTTCGCTGACCGCTTCCCCAAATCCCCGTATCCACCACTCCAGCATATCCGAATCCACCACCGTCGCCGTGATCTCGTAGCCATCATCCAGCTCTACCACTTGCTGATCGGCGGACAGCGGCGATTCCAGTAGGTGCTGTCCCGCTTCCTTTTCAATGCGGAAGCTCAGGCGGATACGCTCCCCATCACCGTAGCCAAACCGCCCATCATCGTCGTATTGTTTGAGGTCGAAGTCCTTGGGCCGGTCAAAGGTCAGCGTCGAGGCGCGCGCGGTGAGAATGCGATGCAGCGCGAGACTCCGCTCGTTGTCGTAGCCATCAAAGCGGCATACCAGATACATGCGCGGCCCCTGCTGGGCCAGGCCCAGCGGCATGACTCGCGCCGAGGTTCGCTTGCCGGCGGCGTTTCTGTAATCCACCTCCAGCCACAGGTTGCCGTACAGCGCATCGCTGACCTGATCGAATACGGTGGGATCGATCTTGGGAGGTAACAGCGGCTGACTGGTACGGACCACGCGCACCTTTTGCAGCCATTCGCGTTCGCGTTGGGTCGATGCCTTGTCACCCAGTTGGCTGCGCGCCTGCGTAAAGAATCCCTCCATCGATTTCATCAGCTTGGCGGGTAACAGGCTGCTCAAATGCTGTTCGGCCAGCATCAGCAGCAACGATTCCTGCGTGCTGAGACTTGGCAGCGACAAACCTTTGGCACGCTCCTTCCAGCAATAGCGGTAGGGTTTGCTGCTGTCATCACGGTCGAGGTCGTAGAACTCGGCAAGGGTTTCCAGTTGGCGCTGGATGGTGCGCATGTCTCGCTCGAAGCCGGCGTCCGCCAGTTGTTGGTGCAGTTCCGGCGCGGTGATCGTGCGACCCTTGGGGATGCGGCGCAGCAGCTCATGGGAAAGCTGAAGCGTTTCGAGAGAATCCGGGCGTTTGGACATGATCAGAGCTCCAGGTCGGTGCGGCCGGCAAATACCTGCCACAGTCGTACCATCGCGTAGGTATCGAGCTCGCAGTAAGCCAGGAGCTGTTGTTCGATTTCAGCCTTGCGCTCGGCGCTGGTGCCTGGATGAATGCCTTCAAGAAAAGCCTCCATCGCCATGCCACCATCCTGCACGCCGTCGAGGGCGTCGTAGCGTAACTCGGGCACCACGGCGGGCAGGACCTTCTTGATGCTCCAACTGCCTTGCTGGCTGGGGTGGTAGAAACGCTCACGGGCGATGGGCAACAGATCAACCGCTCTTTCGTTGATGGCGAGCAGCGGTTCACTCAAGGCCGGGTAGCGTTCGACCAGCTCCCGGATACGTCCCGTTTCAAAACTGGCGTTGTACACATATACCGGCCCCTGCTGACCACATGCGGCGATCAGCGTTTGCGCAAAGGCCTCGGATGGATCTTTTCCTGAGAGATCAAGGAATGCCGTTTGCTCTAGCTGGCCTGACGGCGCAAGGGTGTGCAGGCTGAACTGGAAGGTGATCTGCTGATAGGGCCGAGTGCCTTTCCAGATGGGTACAGCGAACTGGATGGTCTCGAAGTCAAGAAAGTAGGCGGGAAGGCTGTAGGCGGCCAAATCGGCGGCGGCGCCAGCTGCATCAAAAAACACCGTATTGGCCTGGGTGTGCTCCTTGATCCGCTTCTGCTTGTCGTTGAGCAGCGCGTCGGGCACGTTTCTCAGATCGTCCACACCCTGCGCGGCAAGTTCTCGCGCCTTGGCCGAGGAAAAACGAGGCAGCCAATAGACCGGGCATTCCGGCTTGGGCTCGTCACGGCTGCAATAGGTGTAGAAGCCGCATTCAAAGGGCGTGCTGCATTGGTCACCAGTTTCGACGACTGGCTCGGAGGGTTCGCCGACGATAGTTTGTGCCTGGGCAATCCAGCCTTTGACTTCCTCGGTTCGCGCGAAGGCTTCTGCCGTCAGATCATTTCCCTTCAGCAGCCCCCGGTAATCTTCATCGCCGGGATAGACCCACGAGCTGTCGATGTGTGCCACAGCGATGGACTCCAGCGGCACCCCGGCGGATTGCGCCACGAAGGCTTGCACCGCCACGTCGTCGCGGTGGTAGTCCTTCACGCTGGTTGAGGATTTGACTTCGACCATGCGCCAGACCTGCTTGCCCTCTTTTTGTTCTGGCAGCATGACGTCGGCGAAGGCCAGCGCACCGCCGGCTGAGAACCCGGCTTCAAAGATGGGTTGCCTCGTTTGGATCAACTCGGCGCTGCGCTCGAACGCGCGATCAAATCCCTCGCTTTGCACATCGATCAGCGCACCGAGTCCCTCGGGATCGTAGATGCGCTGTGCGATGTCACCCACCTGGAACCCCACCTGAAAGCTCGCCTCGGTTGCCGCGGAATCCTCGCGCAAGTCAGGCCGATGAACTTCCAGCCATAAGCGCTTGGGGCATTGGCGCAAGGCCATGAGTTTGGATTTTGAGAATGTGCGCATGGTGTTCTATTGGCGGTCTGGCGGGCGTAATGGTCAGAAGAACAGAGCGTGGAATGAAGGTTGAGTGCCGGGTTGAATTCAATCACGAATGCCATTATCGTCCTGCATGCGACATTTAGTGTCGCACATCAGCGGTACTGCGGCCACGGCAGCATTGTTGTGGGCATACCTACACTGCCGTGACATCCGTTCCGATTTTTCAGTACCAGAATTTCCCACTCGTCACCCGGGAACCGTTCAGGCAGGTAGTAATGGGGATAGTAGGCCGCCATGACTTGATCCGCTTCCAATACAAACGGCGAAATCCACTTCAGGTCGGACAAGCGTGGTGCCTTGTTCTTGCGTTCTTCCAGCTTGCGAGAAAGACCGCAACAGATCATCAACGACGCGTTGTGAGCCAGGGCGGTACTGCGGAGTTGGTGGGCGATTTCAGTTTGATCAATTGGCGCCGGGAAACAAGACTTCAACAGGATTTCAAGATCGTCCACGACGACCAGGCCCCGGCTGCCGATACCCGGATCAAGCAGCTCGTCGAGTTTGGTCCTCATCATGGCCATCGTCAGGCGTGGCGTATCAATGATGGTCAGGGCATGGTTATCAGTCAGAACTTGATCAGCCTCCGCATGCGCCAGAAATCGTCCCACAAAGAATTCGGCACTGAACTCTGTGCTGAACCAGATCACTGGCGTGCTGCCAGTGCGCGAAATGTTCAGCGCGATTTGCCTCGCAAGAAGCTCATGGCCGGACGCATGCCGACCGGCGAGCAGCACGAGGCCCATGGGCAGGCCCCGCGTGCATTGATCAAGACCATCGACCCCGGTTGGGATTCCCACGACCGCCTTCGCCGTGTAGGCCCTGCCTTGATCGAGCAAATGCGATGCTTTCAGAGTTTTCATGGGTGATGGCCGGTCTTCAATAGGGGCATCATCTTCTGGTGTGCGTCATTTTGTGTCGCAGGCTTGCTGCGACATCCCCTGCCTATTCGCCAACCGCGCCCATCCAATGAGGTGCGACACATGATGTCGGTGGAACGAGGATAGTTCTCTCATCGACACTCATGGAAGAACCGTCATGGATCGCCGCACGTTTATTCAGTCACTGCCTTGCCTCGGTGCGACTACGACACTGCCTGCCTTTGAGTTTGCAGGAGGAACACGACCACCGACAATATTGGAAGTGGCAACCACACCCGCTAAATCGGAATCCCTGTCCGAGCCGCGAATTGGCGTGATAGCTGTTGGCGGTGCCGGCGGGACGATACTTTCCGAGCTCTACGGAAAGCTACCCTACCTGAGCCACTCGACCGCCATTGACATTGATTCAGGCGCTTTGCAGCGCGTGGCGGCGAATCGAAAGATCCTGATCGGAGGCGCAATGGCGCGTCCGAGTGACGCTCGTGCCACGACCAAGCTTGCCAACGACGCAAGGACTCAGATTGCCAATGCGGTGGCTGATCTCGATATTGCGTTCATTGTCGCGGGAATGGGCGGCATAGCCGGAACTTCAATATCGCCGATTGTTGCCGAGATACTGCGAAAGAATCAGGTCATGACAATTGCTGCTGCCTTCACACCAGTCAATTCCGAAGGCCCGCACCGCCATCACATTGCCGTTGATGGAATGCTTGCTCTGGGCGACATCGCAAATGCGACGTTTCAAATCTCCAATGAAGTGCTGTGCTGGCATCCCTGCCAGAGAGACTTGCCATTGTGGTCGTCGCCTGCGACAACCACGTTCGAGAGGCTGTATCGGGGTATTACGGAACCCATTGCTTCACCTGACGAATACGTGGTCCGATGGGACACACAAGATCTCTGGGAGTGCATGTCCAGTGAGGGGTCTGCCGCAATAGGATATGGAAGCGCCAGCGGACGAAACGCCGACGAAGCGGCAACACGTAAAGCCATTCACCATCCATTGCTCGGCGAAGACCAGCTGAGCACCGCATCATGCGTTTTGGTCTTGATTGAAAGTGCTCCTGAACTCCTACGGCTACGCCAGTTCGTAGAAATATCGCACCTCATCAGGGAGTTCCTTAGTGTCAGTACGGCCGTTGCCGACCCGGTCTATCTCTGCGGCGCGATTTGGAACAAAGCGATGGCGGATAATTTTCGAGTAACAATTCTCGCTAGCGGCATTCCCTCGAGCTAATGGAAGATGTCATGCCGCAAATTGTTGGATGCATTGACTCAACCATAGGGCAGACAGAAAGTGAAATGGACATATCGGAAGAACTGATTGGGAAATTGCGCAACGCAAAGCATATGCTTGTCTTTACTGGCGCCGGTGTTTCTGCCGAAAGCGGTATTGCGACTTTTCGTGATGCGCTCACCGGCCTATGGGAACGATTCGATGCAGAGGAGTTGGCAACCCCACAGGCATTTCAGAACAATCCGGCCCTTGTATGGGGCTGGTACGAATGGCGAAGAATGAAAGTGCTACGCGCCCAGCCAAATCCTGCGCACCTTGCGATTGCCGCACTGGAAACGAAGGTGCCACTTCTGACCTTGATTACCCAGAACGTGGACGACCTGCACGAGCGGGCCGGCAGTAGCGATGTGTTGCACCTGCATGGCCAACTGAACAAACCCTCTTGCTTTGTCTGTCGGCGGCCTGCTACCTATCCGAACGGCATTCCCGATGAACCCGAAGGTGGTCGGCACGTGGAGCCGCCTCGATGTTCCTGCGGCGGACATATCCGTCCGGGAGTGGTGTGGTTCGGTGAAATGCTTCCTGAAATGGAATGGGGTGCCGCCAACCTCGCCGCCAATCACTGTGATGTATTCCTGTGCATCGGAACGTCATCAGTCGTTCAGCCGGCAGCAAGGCTGACGATGATGGCTATTAAACGGGGAGCGATCACCATTCAGATCAATCCAAATCCGACAGCTCTCGATGATCGGGTCACACTCAATCTGCCCGGGAAGGCTGGGGATGTCTTGCCAGAACTGGTCGAGACAGTCTGGGGTGGTGGATAGATCGAGATTCGACACGACACGTTATGTCGTACTGGTGCTCTAGCCTTCCTGCCGTGCCACACAAATTCTCAATGGCAAGCAGAAAGGCCAAAAATGACAGCGTCGAATCACCATGGATCGCCTTCCCGCAGTCCAGAGGCGGAATTACTTCCACATTCCATAGAGGCCGAACAGGCCGTGATCGGCGGTCTCCTGACCGACAGTGCAGCTTGGGCACGAGTAGAGGGCATCATCAATGATCAGGATTTCTACAGAGATGACCATCGCTTCATTTTTCGTCACATCGTGGCCTTGCTGGGAAATGGCAAAGCTGCCGACATCGTGACGGTGTTCGATTCAATCCAGAAGGCAAACGAGGTCGAGCAGACTGGTGGGCTTGAATATCTCTGGGAAATCGTGAACGTCACGCCTTGCGCCGACAGCATTCAGCAATACATGGAGATTGTTCGCGAGAAATCTCTTCTGCGCTTCATTATCCGTATCTGCGGCGCTGCGGCAAGTGAGGCGATCAAAGGCGGTGGTCGCTGCGCTCAGACGATCATGGACGATGTCGAGTCCAGAATCATTCAAGTTTTCGAAGCCCGCCTACGTGCTTCTCGGGAGCGCCTATCGCTGGAGTCAGCTTTGGACCAAGCGATGAATAGAATCCGCTCACTTTCTGACTGTAACGACGAGGATGAGTTGACCGGCCTTTCGTCAGGCTATATTGATCTGGACAAATTGACCTCGGGATTCCAGCGCGGCGACTTCATTGTCGTGGCTGGCAGGCCGGGCATGAAAGCGAGCGAGCTAACCCTGAACATTGCCGAGCATGTTGGCGTCGATCTTGGCTTGCCGGTGCTTATATTTAGCCACGATGTGCCTGCGCAGCAACTTGCGTTGCGGCTACTTGCGTCTAGGGCGCGGGTTGATCTGGGCAAATTGCACTCGGGCCGTCTCACCGGGGAGGACGGGAACAAGTTAAAGAGCGGACTGGAATGCTTGCACAGCACGAGTATTTACTTTGATGACGTTGGAACGATCAGTCGCCCTGAGTTTAGGGCTCAAGTACGCCGTGCACACCGGCAATACGGTGGATTGGGGCTCGTTGTTATCGACGATATTCAGATGATCGGCAGTTCGCTGAATACGCAGAATTTCAGGAAGCCTGCTAAAGGTGTGGCTGACCTCTCTCGTGAACTGAAGCAGTTGGCCAAAGAACTGGCCGTGCCGATCATTGCGTGTTCCTCTCTTTCAGGGAAAGTTGAAAAGCGCACGGACAGACGCCCGATGTTATCTGACCTGCGTGAGTTCTGCGCCATTGATCAGGATGCAGACTTGGTCCTGCTGCTCTATCAGGACGACGTCTACGCAAGAGCATCGGTGGATCCAGGGGTGACCGAGGTTCACATTGGCAAACATCGGAGCGGACCGTTGGGTGTCGTTCGCCTGGCGTTCAATAGGGAATACTGCCGGTTTGAAAGTGCCCCACGCATGAAATGCGCTTGAGAACGGATCGCTGGACGCTGGCTTCCTGCGTGTCGGGTTTGCGATGAGGCCCGGCCATTCGCTATGCATCGCTCCTGTGACGGCAATGGGCACCGAGCACTCACTGATCCCTTCAAGATCATCGACGAATAGCTGCCACTGAATTCCGGTGCCCGGTAGCTGCCGACAGTCGCTGAGTCCCGTCGCCCAGGCGCGGTCCTTAGTGGTCAAAACCAAGCCGGTAAGCGCTCACGCGACATGTCGAGGGCATTGTTTTACCTGCGATTCGAGGGCACAATGGCGCTCATAAAATAATTGCCCGCACAAAAAGATCCGGCACCGAAGAATCGAAAGGGCATTGACCGGACACAGATCGTCATCGCTGGGTTCCATCCAAACATTCAATGATCGAATTGGCATTGCTTCCGACGAGTCGGGATATGGTCAGGCGGCGTGATGCCTAGAATCCTCAATCTTTTGCTCTTCATCGTCGGAATCGTGGCGACGGTGGTCGGTCTGCTTGGCCTCCAGGCCAATCCCGTGCTGCTGGTCGCAATTCCGATCGGCTTTGGCCTGATGTACCTCGCCTACACGGGAGATGCAGCGAGGGAACGACAGGTCGCAGACACACGACAGACCGGCATCGATAAACGTATCGCTGAGCTGACCAAGTCGCCCTGGGCCTCTCACCAAACCCTGAAGGTGTCAGGAAGTATTTGGCTGGCCATCGTGATGATGCTCGTGGCAATTACCAGCGTCTTGGCAGTTCAGGCAGGAGTCTCGGAGTCGTCGATCCGCTGGCCCTTGCTGCTTCCGGGTCTGCTCTTTCTGGGAATCAGCGTCATCGTGCTACCAAGAACCCTGGCCAGTCTGTTCCGGCCAGCACTTGAACTCAATAAGTACGGCTTCGTAACCCCCATCCACGGCTCGATTTCATGGCGGGATGTTTCGGGCGTATACCTGCAAGCCATCACGAACCGCGGGACGACAAGCTACGCACTGTCGTTTCGGGTTGAACACTACCGGGAGATCGTAAAGGATATCCATTGGACCGAGCGTCTCTTGTACTTGATCGGCCTCGGTGCCATAAGGCGAGGCATGGTGGGTCTGCCACTAAGGGATGACGACGAAAAACCGGAGACGATCGAAGCGGTAGCCCGATTTCTGTGGAACCAGGAAACCGGCCAGCATCACTACTGGAACCCCATGCTTCCGAAGGCCTTCAACGACGCCACAAAGCGCGTAGGCGACTTCGCTGCCCGTCACCAGGATGGCGACTCTGTCCAGCGGGCGCTGGCTGCGGACCCAGAAAAAGCGTTGGCAGAAGTCAAACAATTCGCCGATGACATGAGTACGATGCGGACGGCGCAAAAACAATGGCTGACCCAACTCAATTACGTGGTGTACATTGCCCTTGGAGGTATGGCGCTCGCCATCTTGTGGCCGCTGCTCAAGCGATTGGTGGCGTAGATGAATCGCGGCGAGCTGAATTCTCGGAAGGGGGGCACCCGTTAGTCGGTCGGTGTCAGGCAAGTAATAATCTTGTGGGATTTCAATTTCAAAGCTGCCGTGACTTCAGTCGCCCTTCTGCTAATTGGTTTTTCGATATTCAGCGCAATCGCCCTTGCGCTGACGCACTTCCGGAACGAGCACTACCAGGGCCAGTCGATGTCGAGAATCGCGGGCCTGGTACTGCTACTGGCGTTGGTTGGACTACAGATCGCGCATTTCTCGTGGCTTTACTTCGATCTGCCATGGGTCGAGCAACTGCCGTATCGAATGCTGTTGTTTGCCGTGGCTCCGGCATTCTTTCTGTTCAGCCAGCCATTACTGCGTCCGCAACTCCTGCCACCGATGCGGCCGGTGCTGCTTTGGCATGCGGTACCTGTCGTCTTCTGCCCGCTGCTTCCTGACAAACTGTCGCTCCCGTTCGCGTTCATGGTCGGCGCCGTTTATATGTTGTGGCTCGCACGCAGTCTTTATGCACTCCGCCAGGAACGGGTTCTTTTCCAACTTGAGATGCTCCTGTTGGGCGCGGTATTTGCCATTGCCCTTGGCGTATCGGTGTTGGGGCTGGTCCAGGCGGTCTTGCCGGAAAAATTGTTCTTCAGCCTTTACGCGATCGCAATCGGCTCGGCATTCTTTCTGGTACAGATCACGCTTGGTTTCCGGCCGCAGTTGTCGGCCGAGGTCAGCGAGTCGATACGGGCGACGTATGCAAATTCGACGCTGGGCAATGTGGATTGCGATTCCGTTCTGGCGAAGCTGGATACCCTGATGCAGGTCGAGCGCATCTACGAAGATGCTGACCTGAGTTTGCCAAACCTGGCCGAGCGCCTGGGGCTCAGCAGCCACCAGTTGTCGGAACTGATGAATGCCCGGCTGGGGAAGGGCTTTTCCCGTTATTTGCGAGAAATGCGAGTTGCCGCCGCCAAGGCCATGTTGTGTGCCGAGCCGTCCGCCTCGGTCCTGTCCGTCGGACTCAGCGTCGGATTTACGTCGCAATCGAATTTCTACGAAGCGTTTCGCGAAATCGAGGGAATGACTCCAGGCCGATACCGCAAGTTGAACGCCAGGGCCGACCAAGCCGGATAGCGCGTTTGAAATAGGCTTTTGCTCCGAAATGATCTTTCCGGAGCAGGAATGTGTTCCGTTTCGATCAAACCGGAAGACCTGCGCACGGCCGAAATCCAGACTGAGGGCTCCAATCACTGAAAAGGAGCCTCTCATGACAACCTATTTCGTCCTGCTTGCCGAACTGATGATCAGCGCCGCCGCGAGCCTTGCGGTATTGCATGTGCTCTCAGGCCCGTTGGTGAATCTTCTCGGGCGGATTTGCCCCGACGAACAGGCGGCGGTGTTCTGGCAAAGCTACACCAAGATCATGCTGATGATCGCCCCGCTGCTCATGGTGCTGATGACGGACATGTTTACGCACTTTCGCGATCCGATGGACCATTTGCGCCTTGCGCTGATGGCTATCCTGATCGGATTGCTGGTCGGCATGCATTCAATCGGCAAGCGCCTGGGCCGATTCGTTGTCACGCCGCAACTACCGGAGAGCGCGACATGAACATACTGCTCACCGGCGCCAGCGGCTTCATAGGCAGCAAGCTCGCAAGCGCACTCGACAAGGCAGGACATCGGGTCGAGCCCGTATCCCGCCGCCACGGCATCGATATTTCCGCAATGCAGAATCCGGATGACTGGCTGCCGCAACTGGAAGGCATCGACGCTGTCATCAACAGCGTCGGCATCATCGGGGAATGCGGCAATCAGCAGTTCGATGTAGTGCACCATCGCTCCCCCGCCGCATTGTTTCGCGCCTGCGCCCGGACAGGACTGCGCCGGGTGCTGCAGATCTCTGCGCTCGGTGCGGATGAGACCGCCTTTTCCGCCTACCACCTGAGCAAACGGGCGGCGGACGATTGCCTGCGCGACCTCGACCTGGACTGGTTCATACTGCGCCCCTCATTGATCTATGGTCGCGGCGGCAAGAGCGCAGCCCTGTTCATGCGTCTGGCGACTTTGCCGATGATCCCGGTAATCGGCGACGGCAGGCAAGACCTGCAACCTGTCCATATCAGCGACGTGGTGGCGACTGTATTGAAGTGCCTCACTTCGACCGAATCACGGAAGACCCTGGACATTGTCGGCAACGAGACGTTCACCTTTGCCGAATGGTTGCAGACCATGCGTCATGCCCAATCCTTGCCGCGTGCGCGGGAGTTGCGCATCCCGTTTCCGCTGGCGATGGCCGGCGCATATTTGGGGCGCTATGTCAATCCCATTCTGCAACCGGAAAACCTGCGCATGCTGAAGAAGGGCTATTGGGCCGAGGTTCAGCCGCTGGCCCGGTTCCTGGGACGCATGCCGCTTCGGGTTGAACCCGACTTGTTCTTCTCCGACTGCGGACGCAGCCCGGCCGCCGGGAGCGAATCATGACTTACCTGATGCTCAAGACCCTGCACCTGCTCAGCATGGTGCTGCTGTTCGGCACCGGCCTTGGCAGTGCGTTCTACAAATGGATGGCCGACCGCAGCGGCGATGTTGCGCACATTGCAGTGACGAACCGGCATGTCGTCCTGGCCGATTGGATATTCACCACGCCGACCGTGATCTTCCAGCCCATCAGCGGGCTGTGGATGGTGTATCTGCTCGATCTGCCGCTAACCACGCCCTGGATAGCGGCCAGCCTCCTGCTTTTCGTTCTGGCCGGAATCTGTTGGCTGCCGGTCGTCTGGCTGCAGATCCGCATGCGCGACATCGCCGTGGATGCAGCCGCGCAACGCAAGTCCTTGCCGGCAACCTATTGGCGAATGGCCCGCTGGTGGTTCTGGCTGGGCGTTCCGGCCTTCACCTCGATGGTGCTTGTCGTGGCATTGATGGTTCTCAAACACCTACCGGGAGCAGGATCATGAAAAGCCTGATGCAACGTGCGCTTGGCGACGACTGGGGCAAGTTGCCGCCTGCCTTGCAGGCACACTACCGCTTCGGCACAACGACCGACACCGGCCACATGAATATCGAGTACCCGCGATTTATGCAGGCCTACCTGAGCGTGCTGCGGGTCTTTGGTGCACTGATCGATCGTAGTGGCCGCAACGTATCGACCGTGGTCGAAAAGAGCGTCGTCGGCGATCGGCAATACTGGCGCCGGACCATTTCCTATCCCGACGGGAAGGTAGTCCGCTTCAACAGCTTCTGGGTGCCGGCCGGCGGCAATCAGCTCATCGAGTTCGTCAATCCTGTTCTCGGTCTGCAGATGGCGGCGTACGTCGAGGGCGACAGGCTCCATTACCGGGGTGTCCGCTTCGTCCTGAAACTGGGGCCGCTACTGCTGTCGATTCCGGAATGGCTGGTCCTCGGCCATACCAGCATCGTCGAGTCCGCATTGGACGACAGCCATTTCGCCATGGACTTTCGCCTGACCCACCCACTGCTTGGTCAGGTATTTCGCTATTCGGGCGAGTTCGAGGCTGCCTCGCGAGTGGCCTCTCAGGAGCTTTCTCGATGACAAGGATATGCGGTTGGGAGCCGCCTCAACATGCGATCACTCGACGTGTCGGCGGCAATAGTTGGCGCTGGCGATACGGCGGCGGAGAGCAGGTACGCCTTGCAGTAGGCTGCGCCGCGGCAATTCCCGGCATGTCAGGCGCCAGGGCAATGCCCCTGGCTGCCTGGGTAAGTGCACCAGTCGGGAGTCAGATCACCACAACCCGATTGCGCCCGCCCTCTTTGGCCTGATAGAGCCCCTTGTCGGCGCGGTTGAGCATGACTTCTATGTCCTCCTCCACGTTGCCCTGCATCTGCGTCACACCCATGCTGACGGTAAATCGGATGTCGCCCTTCGGGCTGGGCGTAAGCATCCCCTCGATGTTTGTCCGCAAGCGCTCGGCCAGCTGGATGGCGCCGTCGATGCCAGTGCTGGGAAGGATGGCGGCAAACTCCTCGCCGCCCAATCGGGCGAATATGTCGCTGGTGCGCAAGGTATCGACACAAACCCTCGCCAGCGACTTGAGGGCAAGGTCGCCGATGTCGTGGCCATAGGTGTCGTTAATGCTCTTGAACTTGTCGATGTCCATCATCATCAGCGACAAGGGCTGCGCGTAGCGCTTCGAGCGCAAGTACTCCTTCTTGCCCAACTCCAGAAAATAACGCCGATTGCCGACGCCGGTGAGAACATCGCTGTTGGCAATGCTGTTCAGGTAGGTTTCCATCTGCTTGTGGGCGGTGATGTCTCGTACGGCGGTTACCAGCGCCACTTCGCCCTTGAGCTGGATGGTGCGGCTACGGACCTCCACCGGCACCTTGCCGTCGCCACGCAGGTGCACTCCTTCGATCGCCTTGGCGGTGGCATGCAGAGTCCAGTCGTCTGCTTCTTTTGGGCGCGGCGGGGCGACCAGGTCGATCGCCTGTCGGCCGATCAGCTCCTCCTTGCTTAGACCGTAGAGTTCGACGGCCGCATCGTTGCAATCGATGATGCGTCCCTTGGAATGGATGATGATGGTTTCGAAAGCGGCATCGGCGAGTTGCCGAAAGCGTTGTTCGCTGAGTTCCAGTTCCTCGGTGCGCGCCGCAAGCGCTGTGCGGGCCGCCTCGACTTCCGCAATGCGGGTGTTCAGCAGGTGTTGGGTGCGATCGACAATGCGCTCATAGTTCTCCAGTTGCTGCTCCGCCCGCTCGGCGCGACGGCGCTGTTTCTTGATTTCCTTCTCCAGCGGCACATTTGCTTCGTCGTCGGAACTCTTGCCCGCGTCCATGGCTATTTCTCGCCGAGCAGCAAGGTCACAAAGGTGGTGTTGTGGTAACGCGCCGGGGTCTGCTTGGAGACCGGGCCGATTTCGCCGAAGGTGTAAACCCCGGTCATCGGCAGGCCGACCGCCAACCCGGCGCGGGCGCGGCCGATCTCCTCGCGGGCCTTGGTGCCTAGCGCGATCTTGCGGCCGGTGCAGGAGAACATCATCGCCACGCCAGGTTGATCGCCACGATAATTGTCCAGCGCGCTGCGCACCGATCGGGTGACGCCATCCATGACATCGTCTCGCACCGCCTGGGTGATCTGCACCTTTGCTCCTTCGGGGACCTCACCGAGGAAGGTGATGGCGCCGGTTTCGGGATCGGCCGCCTTGGCCACGCGCAGGTAATAGCTATTCAGCCCGGGTTCATAGACCGCCAGCGGATAGGACCCGATCCCGGCCATGCTCTCCTTGACGACGTTGCCCAGGTAGTGCAGGTAGAGTTCGAACGCCGGTTTGTCATCCAGCGCATACAGGATGTTGGCCTCGGAACGTGTCACCGTCATTTTCTTGCCGATTGGAGTCCATCCACTCTCGACGCCCAGGGAGTAGATCAGCGGTCCGCTGAAGAGCAGCACCGGCACCGCGTCGGTGAGCACCTTGTTGCCGAAGAACTGGTAGGTCGAGTAACTGTCCTTGGCGCCGGTCACCCGATCGGCCGACATGCCGCCGACCACCGGAATTTCGTCGCCAAGGACCTCGGCAAATCCTTCCAGGATCCGGAAAGCGCTGGAGGTAAGGCCGTCCGGCAGAATGATTGCCAGGCCGGGCTTGCCGCCTAGCGCCTCGCTCGCCATCGCGACCGCGGCGGCGGCCGCGGCCTTGGGCTCGGCGCCGGCCTTTTCGCCATATCCTGCGCGGATGCGGATGCTGTCGGAACAGAGCAGCGTGAGTGTGATCGCATCTTCGGTGAATCCGCCGCAACTGCTCATTTCGCCATCGGTGGTGCAACCGATCAGCTGCAACCCCGGAAAGCGTTGATGGATGCGTTCCAGCACCATTTCATGATCGAATTCTGTCCCGCAAAACAGCAGGCCGGCCGTCGGCGCCCGACCATCAAGCTGTTCAGCGCACTTGACCAGGATCTCGTCAATGGCATCCGAGGTGTCGACGTCGTCGCTATAGGCAACAATCGCATCAAACATTGCGCAACCTCATTTGGGCCTGCTCTGCCGCTTACCGGATGGGTGGCATTGGTCATCGTGTATCCCCATTCGGGACAGGCAACGGGACTACTTGGCCAACCATTGGACTGACACATTAGCACCGTATCGCCTCCGTTTGACAGTTGCGGCCGGCGATGGCCTGGACCGTCTGGGCCGTCCATGCAATGCGTGACGCACCGAACCGGGCCCGAATCAGACAGCGATGTGCCACGCCCGGCGAATCACGGCGTACGGCTTTGACGCAGCGCAGCTAACGCTCATGGCTTCGATGGACCACCCCGCATTATGAAATCTCGCACCTCCGATGCGCCCCAAGCTAGCAAATGGGCCCGCCCCTCCCATCCTCCCCTCACGGGGAGGCTATCGATCGGCTCGCTGCGCTCGAACCTGACACAGCGCGCTTGGCGATGTATTTCACGTTAATGCGCTGCGTCATGACTTGTTCACAGAAGCGGCCTATAAGGAAGGCGCATCGCGGCCGCGATGGCGCAACCGGGAGAGCGGACATGACTTGGACCGAATTGCATCACAGGGCGCAGGAACTGGGCTTCGAGCTGGCTTGCCGCACACGCACCGCCGAAAACGGCGGCTACCTTCCCGAATTGTCGTCGCCGCCGGGGAACGACCGCGCCTGGCTTTGCGTCGGCAGCTATGGGCAGGAGGCCGGACTCTGGGCGCAAGGCTTGACGCCGCAGGCGCGGGCGCTGTCGGCGCAGCGCGTCGCGGCGATCATAGCGGACTGCAGCGAACACGTCGGCACCCTGGGCGATTACGACGACGAATTCAAGGCTGCAATGGCGCCGCTGCTGGCTGCCGCGAGCCATCCGGAACACGGGCGGGCGCCGGCCTGAAGCGGGTCGGCGCGCGGCCGCTCGCCGTGCCGCCAACGCCAACTCTGCTCACCTGACGAAGCGGGTTCCCGGCGGGAAGTCGAGGCCGAAGCTTTCCTGCAGCACGCGCAGCAATTCCTCGTCGTCGGCCAACATGCGGCTTTCGAGCTTGACGCCGGCGCCGCGGTCCTCGACCAGTTTGCGGTTGCGCAGGATCACGCGCTTCTGCGGGCCCGGCAGTTGCACCGTCAGCGTCTGCACGAAGCGCGAGTTGGGGTGGGTCGACAGGTAGTGGTTGACGACTTCGTAGTCGACGACCTGCTGCGGCTCCAGGGTGAAGACATAGAGATCGTGCCAGGCCTTGTCGCGGCTCGATTGCAGGACCCAGCCGGCGCCGGCCTCCTCGATCACGCGGTAGTTCCAGGCGTAATGCCGCACCTCGGCGCCGACGACGAACAGCACCGGCAGCAGCAGGCCTTCGCCGCCGAAACCGACGTCGGCCAGCCAGCGCTCGCCTTCGGCCTCGACCAGCAGCAGCATGTGGGTGCGCGGCAGCAGGGCCGTGGTGCCGTAGCGCACGCGCGCGGCGAGTTGCGTGACGCCGAAACCGAAGGCACGCAGCACCGCGGCGAACAGCAGGTTGTGCTCGAAGCAATAGCCGCCGCGGCGCCGGCCGACCAGCTTGGCCTGGATGCCGGGCAGGTCGAGCGCGATCGGCTTGCCCAACAGGATGTCGAGGTTTTCGAAGGGAATCCGCGTCGCGTGCGCCAGGTGCAGGGCGGCCAGCGCGGCGCGCGTCGGCGCGATGTCCCCGGCATAGCCGGTGCGCTGCAGGTAGGCCGTCAGATCGAGTTCAGGCTGGTCGCTCAAGCTTGCGCTCCCGCAGGAAGGATCGCCCGTCCGGCGGCGGCGAAGGCTTGTGTGCACACGGCTTGCAGGGTCATCGCAGGACATTTTTTGATTGGCTGTTGGAGCCATTATTGCATGGCGGAAGTGGCGCCTCCGGCGCAAGCTTGGCCGCCGGAATTACAAGCAAGAACGGCGATCGCGGTTTCCTTCAGTCAGGCGCTGCGCCGGCCGCCGGGCGCCAATCCGCATTGACGCGCTGAGTTTCGGCTTCGACGTGTGCGCCATCGGCGGCGCCGTGATCAACTCGGCCAGCGGCATGTGCGATGCCGGCCGCATCAAGTACCACCTGCGCGAAAACCTGCCGCGCAGCGAATGCAGCATCCTCATCACCGGCTTCCAGGCCGCGGGGACGCTCGGCCGCCGGCGGGTCGACGGCGCCCGCCTGGTGCGCATCTTCGGCAAGGACGTCGCGGTCAGGGCGCGCATCCATACCGCGAGCGGCCTGTCGGCCCATGCCGATCGAAGCGGGCTGCTCGACTGGCTGCGCGGCTTCCGCACGCCGCCCGGGCACGCCTGCGTCGAACATGGACCTCCCCATTGGCGCGACGAACAAGTCGGATACCCATCCTTACAGCACCGACAAAATTCCGCGCCGCAACACGATCGCCTATATAGTGTTTTAGAAAAAAGTGGTTGACAGCAATCAAGCATTCTTGCTAATTTGCTGCCAAGAACCGACGGATCACCGTCTGAAACAAATACATCCTCGTTTGCCGCCAATGATGCCGGCAGTATGAGGTGGCTGAGAAAGCCCAAAGCAGCGCTTGCGCTGCTTTGGGCTTTTTTTATTTCTTCGGTTCCAGGATTTTGGCGTTAACGCCGCATGAATCCGCGGTGCGGTAGCCGGAAGAAATCCGCTCGACGAGTGGGGATTGTCCGGGACAGGGAGCAGTGGGTCGTTCCGGGTTTGTTTTGTTTATGTGGTAGCGGGCCAAACGAGAGTATTTCCACAACCAAGCAAGGAGAAAACAGTGAGCAAAATTAGTCGGCGTCGCTTCATGCAGATTAGCGGTAGTTTGGTGGCTGCAGGTGCAATACCTGGAGCCGGT
The DNA here is from genome assembly GCA_034376265.1 of Sulfuritalea sp. Taxonomy (GTDB): domain Bacteria; phylum Pseudomonadota; class Gammaproteobacteria; order Burkholderiales; family Rhodocyclaceae; genus Sulfuritalea. The sequence goes on along the minus strand of JAXMJU010000386.1, from coordinate 13,704 downwards.
CTATTGACCAAAAGTAGTTTTGCTGCCGAACCGATCAAGCTCGGTTTGCTGCATTCGATGACCGGCACCATTGCCATTGCCGAGGCGGCCCTGGTCGAAGCCGAGAAGATGGCGATCGACGAGATCAATGCCGCCGGCGGCGTTCTGGGACGGATGATCGAACCCGTAATAGCGGACGGCGCCAGCGATTGGCCGACATTCGCCGAAAAGACCAAGCAGCTCTTGCAGCGCGACAAGGTGGCCGCGATTGTCGGCTGCTATACCTCGGCTTCCCGCAAGGCTGTTCTGCCGGTTCTCAAGCAGTCCAAGGGGCTGCTCTACTACCCGACCTACTACGAGGGCCAGGAAGAGGACAAGCACGTTATCTACACTTCGCAAGAGGCGACCCAGTCGGTAATTTCCGCGATCGAGTGGATGGCCAAGCAGCAGGGCAAGACCTTCTTCCTGGTCGGTTCCGACTACATCTATCCGCGCACCTGCAACAAAATTGCCAAACCGACTGTTGCGCGCCTTGGCGGCAAGGTGGTCGGCGAAGAATATGCGCCCCTCGGGCACACCGAGTTCTCCTCCATCATCAACAAGATCAAGGCGGCCAAGCCGGACTGGATCTACAGCACCGTCGTCGGCGGCAGCAATGTGGCGTTCTACAAGCAGTTGAAAGCCGCCGGCCTCGATGGCGGCAAACAGAAACTGTTGTCCACGGTCGTCTCGGAAAACGAGATTGACGGCATCGGCAAGGAAAATGCCGTCGGCTATTACGCCTGCATGGGCTACTTCCAGAGCATCAAGAGCCCGGAAAACGAGAAATTCGTCAAGGCCATCAAGGCCAAGTACGGCCAGGATCGCGTCGTCGGCGATCCGATGGAATGCGCCTACAACTCGGTTTACTTGTGGAAGATGGCAGTCGAAAAGGCAAAGTCCTTCGATGTGGACAAAGTTACGGCAGCGTCCAGTGGGCTTGAGTTCAACGCCCCCGAGGGCAAGGTCAAGATTCACAAGACCAACCACCATGTCTCGAAAAAGGTTCGCATCGGCCGCGCCCGAGCCGACGGGCAGTTCGATATCGTCAGCGAGTCCGCTGTAATGGAGCCGAATCCGTTCCCCAAGCTGTAAGAACGCAGCAGACCCAATCCTTCGCCGGAGCACGCAGTTACTCCGGCGAAGGTTGTCATACCCGCAATACCGATCGAGGAAACAATCGTGACCTTTGGCATTTTCGTGATGCAGCTGTTCAACGGGCTGAGCCTGTTCACCATCCTCCTGCTGATGGCATTGGGGCTGGCGATCGTCTTCGGCCTGATGGGGGTGATCAACATGGCCCACGGCGAGATCATGGCCATGGGGGCTTACACCACCTATCTCACCGCCAGCTTCTTCGAACGCCACCTGCCGGGATTGATGGACATATACCTGTTTGTCGCCATCCTGCTTGCCTTCGCAGTCACCTTCGTTTTCGGCTACCTTCTGGAACGCGGTTTCATTCGCTGGTTCTACCAGCGGCCACTGGATACGCTGCTGGCCACATGGGGCCTCAGCCTGGTCCTGCAGCAAACCTACCGGTCGGTCTTCGGTGCGCAGGAAGTAAGTGTTCCTTTGACAACATGGCTGTCCGGCGCATGGGAGCCTACCGAAACTATTCAGTTGCCACTCAACCGCATTTTCATCGTCGCCCTGACGATTCTGGTGACGCTGGGCGTCTGGTACATCCTGCACAAGACGCGCTGGGGACTGCGCGCGCGCGCCGTCACGCAGAACCGCGCCATGAGTTCCGCGGTCGGCATCGATACCAACCGCGTCGACGCGCTCATTTTCGCACTCGGCTCCGGCTTGGCCGGCATCGCCGGCAGCGTATTCACCATGGTCGGCTCCACCAATCCCGGCACCGGCCAGCTCTATATCGTCGACTCGTTCATCGTCGTCGTATTCGGCGGCGTCGCCAGCCTGCTCGGAACGGCAGCCTCCAGTTTCCTGATCGCCCAGATGCAGACCACGCTGGAATACCTGATGAGCGGTTCGATGGCCAAGGTGGCGATCCTGCTGCTGGTGATCACCGTGCTGTACTTCCGCCCGAACGGATTGTTCACGTCGAAAGTGAGGGCCTGAGCGCATGAACATCTCGGCTAAACAGGGCGAGCGATTCGCTCACGCGGGCTTGGCATTGCTGCTGCTCGTAGTGCTGCCCCTGGCGCTCGGGCCCTACTGGCTCAATCTTGTCGGCAAGTATCTGGCCTTTTCCTTCGTCGCCGTCGGCATCGTGCTGGCCTGGGGCTACTGCGGCATTCTCAGCCTCGGGCAAGGGGTGTTCTTTGGCTTTGGCGGCTACGCAATGGCGATGTTTCTCAAGCTGGAGGCATCGGCGCCCGAACTGCCCGATTTCATGGTCTGGAGCAGCGTCGAGAAGCTGCCGTTCTGGTGGGAGCCATACTCCAGTCTTACCGTCACCATCGCGTCGATCTTCCTCGTACCCATCCCGGTCGCCTTCATTTTCGCCTACGCGATATTCCGCAAACGGGTCAGCGGCGTCTACTTCGCCATCGTCACGATCGCCTTGTCCATGACCCTGGTGGTCTTGAACATAGGCCAGCAGGGCGAGACCGGCGGCGCCAACGGCATTACCGACTTCAACACATTGCTCGGCTTCGACATTATCAATGACGCCGGCAAGAAGGCGATTTATTGGGTCGAAGTCGCACTTCTCCTGGCGGCGACCACGCTGGCGGCATTGCTCCTGCATAGCCGTTTCGGCAAGCTGCTTATCGCCGTCCGCGACCGCGAAGACCGCGTTCGATTCTCCGGCTTCGATACCGCCATGATCAAGGCCTTCATATTCACGGTATCGGCGGTACTGTCATCCGTTGGTGGCGCCATGTTTACGCTGCAGGCCGGCCTCGTCACGCCAAGCCTGATCGGCGCGGTGACTTCGGTCGAACTGGTGATCTACGCCGCCGTCGGCGGGCGCTTGTCAGTGGTAGGGGCCGTTATCGGAGCCCTGTTGGTCGGCTTCATGAAGTCCTACCTGTCGGAACACTTTCCTGAAATCTGGTTGTTCTTCCTGGGAGGCATGTTCATCTTCGTCGTCTGGGTGTTGCCGAACGGTCTCGCCGATCTGTTCCGGAAGATCTTGAGAGTGAAAGCCTGAAAGGCCGCCTGCCATGGACAACGCTCTCGCCACTACGTCTTTTGCCGTCGCTTCCCAGCGGCCGGACTCGACCACCGCCCGCCCACTTGTCAATGCGAAATCGACTCCCATGAATGGAAAGATCCTGTCCATAGAAGCGCTGACTGTCTCGTTCGATGGCTTCAAGGCGGTCGACGGCCTGGACATGTCGATTGATGAAAACGAACTGCGGGTCGTCATCGGCCCCAATGGCGCCGGCAAGACCACCTTGCTGGATATGATTTGCGGCAAAACCAAGCCCACCAGCGGCAGCATTCGCTTCCGCGGCACCGAACTCGGCAAGCTGTCCGATTATCAAATCGTGCGCCTCGGGGTCGGTCGCAAGTTCCAGACGCCATCGATCTACGAAGACCTTACCGTAGCCGAAAACCTGGAGATATCCATTCCCCAGGTACATGGCGTGTGGGCATCGATCTTCTTTCGCCGCAGCAAGGAAGTCCGCGAGCGCATCGCTTACGTCGCGGAGGAAATCATGCTCAAGGATCACCTGCGGATGAAGTCCGGAAAACTTTCGCATGGCCAGAAGCAATGGCTGGAGATCGGCATGCTGCTGATGCAGGACTCCGAGCTGATGCTGCTCGATGAACCGGTGGCCGGGATGAGCCCGCGCGAACGGGAGGAAACGGCCGAACTTCTCAAGCGGATCGCGAACGGCAAGTCTCTGGTGGTGATCGAGCACTACATGGACTTCGTGCGTTCGATAGCGAAAAAGGTCACCGTCCTCCATCAAGGGCGACTGCTCTCCGAGGGCAGCGTGGAAGAGGTTCAAAACGATCCGCGCGTCATAGAAGTCTACTTGGGACATTGAGGCCAGCCATGTTCAAAGTGCATAACCTGAATGTCGCCTACGGCGAAAGCCACGTGATCCACGACGTGTCCTTCCTGGTGCAACCGGGCGCCGCAATGGCAATCGTCGGCCGCAATGGCATGGGCAAGAGCACGCTGCTCAAATCCCTGATCGGCATGGTGCCCGCGCGACACGGTTCTTCGATCAACCTCGAAGGCCGAGAACTGGTGGGAACCGCAAGCCACAAACGCGTGCAGGCGGGGCTGGCTTTCGTCCCCCAGGGGCGACTCATCTTTCCGCAGCTGACTGTCGAGGAGAACCTCCTCACCGGGCTGGAAACCCAGCGTTACAAGGAAATCCCAGCCTTTCTTTATGAGTTTTTCCCGGTTCTCAAGGATATGCGCAGCCGCAAGGGCGGCAACCTCTCCGGCGGTCAACAGCAGCAACTGGCGATTGCCCGGGCGCTGGCATCGAAGCCGCGACTGCTGATCCTCGACGAACCTACCGAAGGCATACAGCCTTCGATTATCAAAGAGATTGCGCGCTCGCTGAATGCACTGCGCGCAGAGCTGAACATCGCGATTTTGGTGTCCGAGCAAGTCCTTTCCTTCGCCCTGGAGGTAGCGGACCGTCTGCTGGTCATAGATCGCGGTCGTATCGTCCGCGAAGCCGACAAGGCCAACCTCAACCTCGAAGAGGTGCGGTCCTACCTTACCGTCTGACTGGACATTTTTTGGAAAACCACAGGAGAGCATGATGAGACATGGCGATATTTCAAGCAGCAACGATTGCGTCGGCGTCGCGGTTGTCAACTACAAGATGCCGCGCCTTCACACCAGGGCGGAAGTGCTGGGGAACGCCCGCAAGATCGGCGACATGGTGGTCGGGATGAAGCAGGGCCTGCCGGGAATGGACCTCGTGGTGTTCCCGGAATACTCGACCCACGGCATCATGTACGACTCCAAGGAAATGTACGAAACCGCGTCTACCGTTCCCGGCGACGAAACGGAAATATTCGCCGCTGCCTGCCGCAAGGCCAACGTCTGGGGTGTGTTCTCCCTCACCGGGGAGCGTCACGAGGAGCACCCCAAGAAGGCTCCCTACAACACCTTGATCCTGATGAACAACAAGGGCGAGATCGTGCAGAAGTATCGCAAGATCATGCCATGGGTGCCGATCGAAGGCTGGTATCCGGGCGACTGCACCTACGTATCCGACGGCCCCAAGGGCCTCAAGGTCAGCCTGATCATTTGCGACGACGGCAATTATCCGGAAATCTGGCGCGACTGCGCCATGCGCGGCGCCGAACTGGTCGTCCGCTGCCAGGGCTACATGTACCCGGCCAAGGAGCAGCAGGTCATGGTGGCAAAGACCATGGCATGGATGAACAACATCTACGTCGCGGTGGCCAACGCTACCGGCTTCGACGGTGTCTATTCCTATTTCGGCCACTCGGCCATCGTCGGCTTCGATGGCCGTACTCTGGGCGAGTGCGGTGAAGAGGACATGGGCATCCAGTACGCCGAGTTGTCGATGTCGCTGATCCGCGACGCGCGCCGCAACTCCCAGTCGAACAACCATCTCTACAAGCTGCTGCACCGCGGCTACACCGGGAAGATCAATTCCGGCGAGGGACCGGATGGCGTTGCCGCCTGTCCATTCCAGTTCTATTCGAAGTGGGTCAACGATCCCGACGGAACCAAGAAGATGGTCGAATCCCTGACCCGAAATACTCCGGGAACCGAAGAATGCCCGATTGAGGGTATTCCGAACACGGCGCAACAGCATCGCTGATTTTCCGGCGCAGCGAGGCTGCTCTTACAGAAGAGCGGCCTCGCGCCGGATGCAGAAGAGCGGCCTCGCGCCGGATGCGCCTTGTTGTCCACACGCAGAGAGTCTGAATCCTGGGTGATGAATCTTCATCGCCCAAGGATTCATACGCCACCCGTCAGATCTGAGGTACCCACAAGATGTCAGCAGCCATGAATCAATATCTGATTCCGGTAGAGCCCTACTACTACCCGAGCGGCAACGAGGTCGACCTGTTCAAGGCGGCCTATGGTCTGCGCATGCCGATGATGCTGAAAGGCCCGACTGGCTGCGGCAAGACGCGTTTCGTCGAATACATGGCCTGGAAGCTCGGCCGGCCGCTCATCACCATCGCCTGCAACGAGGACATGACCGCCTCCGATCTGGTCGGGCGCTACCTGCTGGACGCCAGCGGAACTGTCTGGCACGACGGGCCGTTGACCACGGCGGTTCGCCACGGCGCCATCTGCTATCTGGACGAGGTCGTCGAGGCCCGCCAGGACACCACGGTGATCATCCACCCACTCACCGATGCGCGGCGGATTCTGCCGCTGGAGAAGAAGGGCGAAGTGCTTCACGCCCACCCGGATTTCCAGCTGGTGGTTTCCTACAACCCCGGTTACCAGAGCATGACGAAAGACCTCAAGCAATCCACCAAACAGCGCTTCGGCGCGATCGACTTTCATTACCCGGATGGCGGGCATGAAGCCGAGATCGTCAAGCATGAAGCACGCGTCGATGTCGAGACGGCGCGCACCCTGGTCGGGATCGCGCACAAGTCGCGCGCACTCAAGGGGCGCGGACTGGAGGAAGGTATCTCGACGCGCATGCTGATTTACGCAGGAGCGCTGATTCGCGACGGCGTGGCGGCGGTCGATGCCTGCCGCCTGGCGATGACGCGCCCGATTACCGACGACGAAGCACTTTACAAGGCGCTCGATGGTTTCATCGAGGCCCATTTCGCGTGACCCGGTCCGCTGCCGAAGCCGGCGGTGAGTTCCCGCATCCATCACGAACCGGCACGGCACGGTCAGCGCATGTCCAACCTGGCACGCACATCCACTAAGCCAGCGGATTGGTCGATCCAGTGCGCCGTCGGCGATCGCTTGGGCGGCATCGCGGCTAAGGAGATAGGGGTGCGGCTCGACCGGATAGCCGAGCAGTCGGGACTTCACGTCGCCGCACAGCTTGATCAGGCGCTGCCGCGCATCATTCACAGAGATGGAACCGAACAGCATTTCCACGATCTGCTGGACCTGCTGGAAGAATTGCCGGCATTGGGTAGTAGCGAAGCGGCCGGCCTCGCCGGCAGCCTCGGTTACCTGGTCGAACACCTCGATATATCGGGCCTGCGGCGCTGGGCCGCGACCGGTTTGCGCGCCTACGCGCAACAGCCGGCGAAGTTGCTGGCCTACTTCCGGCTCGATGATCCGCTGGCTGCCCGCAGCCTGGCGCACGAGCAGGCGAATGTCAGGCTCGCAACGCTCCAGGACTTTCTCCAGTTCTACGTCGACGGCTTGCTGGGCGACCATCTCGGACTGGGCAGCCGTGGCGATGGGGCCCTGCACGGGCCACCGCTGCGCTCGGTGGTGGCGGAAGGCGGGCTGTTCTTGCCGGAAGGCTATAGCGTGCTGGATGGTGCCGACGGCAATGCCCTCTATCGTGCGGCCGCTGCCCATGCAGTCGCTCATTTGAGGTTTTCGCCGCGCAAGCTGCCGGCAGCGGGACTAAAGCCGATGCTGCTGGCGGTAATCGCGCTGATCGAGGATGCCCGCGTCGACTATCTGATGATGAGGGAATTGCCAGGCCTGCACGCGCTGTGGAGCCGCTTTCACCAAGCATCCGCGGATGCCGACAACCTGAGTTTCGCCGGCCTGAGCAGTCGCCTGGCCCTCGCACTTCACGATCCAGACCGTGAGGACGAAAACTATTGGGTCAACAAGGGTGCGCGCCTGTTTCGGGAACAATTGGTCGAGCCGGGCGACTATGCGGCCTTTCGCCGCATCGCCTCGATTCTGGCCAACGATCTGGGGCAGATGCGGGTGCGCTTCAGCGCCGAGTCGTACGTGCCGGCACCTGCCTATCGGGATGACAACTCCTTCCTCTGGGATTACGGTGAATCCCAAGCCCCGCCACCGCCGCAAGAACCGCTGCAGTTGGACACGGCACGCATGGAGCGCGACGAAAAGGAACATCAGACCGGCCATGGAGACCAGGCACAAGCCCCACCGGCCAGCGTGGACCCGCTACAGGTGCAGGTGCGTTTCGAATACCCCGAGTGGGATTATCAGAGTTCCGTGGAACGTGGCGCCTGGACCACGGTAATCGAGCAGCCGCTGGCAGTGAAAGCCGCTATGTCGCTGGCGCCGCCGGTCTCGGCGCCGCAGTCGCATCGCAACCTGTTCTCCATGATCAAGGCGCGCCAGTTGAGCCGGTCGTCCAAATTGACCCGCCAATGGGAGGGCGAAGAACTCGACCTGAACGCCGCCGTCGCCGCCAGGGTGGACATGCGATCGGGATTGCCGCCCGATCCCCGCGTCTTCAAGCGCCCCGGCCGGCGCCTGATCGAGTCGGCCATTCTGGTATTGCTGGATATCTCCGAGTCCACCAACGATTGCCTGCCGGGGCGCTTCGAATCGCTGCTGGACGCCATCAAGAGCGCCACCCTGAACTTGGGCACGGCGATGGACGAAGCCAAACAGCGGTTTGCCATCCACGCCTTCTGCTCCAACGGTCGTCAAGAGGTCTCTTACTATCGGATAAAGGACTTCGACGAGACTTTCGGCGCCGTCGAGCAGACACGGGTGCGGGCGCTGCAGGGAAGCTGTTCCACCCGCATGGGTGCCGCGCTGCGCCACGCCCAGGCAATGCTGGCGGAACAAGCGTTCGAGCGGAAGATTCTGCTGCTGGTCACCGACGGGGAACCTTCGGATGTCGATGTCGGGGACGCCAACTACCTGATCGAGGATACGGCACGGGCCGTGCGCGTGATCCATGGGGCAGGCACGATTCCATTCTGCCTGACGGTGGATAAAAAGGCCGAACGCTACGTCGCGCATATTTTCGGCGACCGCTATCTGCTGCTCGAGAATCCCCAGGATCTCGTGGCGCAGCTGTCACATGTCTTTGTACGCCTGCTTTCCCGATGAAAACGGGCGCCACCCAATTCGTACGGCCGTTGCTATCATTCACGTCATCTCCGCTGAGCGGGATGGCAGTCATTGACGCTTTCAGGGACTACAGATTTGTCTAATCAGCAACCCATCCACGTCGGCGTGTTGTTTTCCAATAGCGGCGTCACCGCCCCGATCGAGCGTACCCAACTCAGCGGTACCTTGTTCGCGATACACCAAGTCAATGCCGCAGGCGGCATCAACGGACGAGAACTGGTGCCTGTCCTCCACGATCCCCAATCGGACGCGGTGCAGTACGCCAGCTTGGCAGAGCGGCTGATCCTCAATGACGACGTCAATGTCATCTTCGGCTGCTACATGTCCAGCACGCGCAAGGCGGTGCTGCCGATTGTGGAGAAGTGGAACCGGTTGCTCTTCTACCCCACCATCTACGAGGGTTTCGAGTTCTCCAACAACGTGGTCTATACGGGCGCCGCGCCGAACCAGAACAGTGTCCAGCTGGCCGATTTCATGACCCTCAACTTCGGTTCCCGGGTCTATCTGGTCGGTTCCAACTATATCTACCCCTTCGAGTCCAATCGCATCATGACCGATCTGGTGGAACAACGGAATGGCAAGACCGTCGGCAAGCGCTACCTACCCCTCACGGCCAGCTACGAGGAGTTCACCTCGGTCGTCAGCGACATCAGGAAGCAGCAGCCGGATTTCATCTTTTCGACGGTGGTGGGCGAGTCGACTCAGCACCTTTACCGGGCGTACGCGGAGGCAGGCTTGAATCCGAAGGAAATGCCGATCGCCAGCCTGACGACATGCGAAGCCGAGATCAAGGCCATGGGTGCCGAGTATGCGGTTGGCCACTACACCGCAGCGCCATATTTTCAGTCCATCGACTCCGATACCAACCGACGTGTACTGGATCTGTACAAGAAATTCATGGGCGGAGAAGTCGTTACCAACATGTGTTGGGAAGCTGCTTACTTCCAGGTCCATATGTTTGCCAACGCCATGCGGCAAAGCGGTACCGACCAGGTCGAGGCGCTCCTGCCCGAGTTGCTTGGCGCCGAGTTCCAGGCACCGCAAGGACGGGTGCGTATCGACCCCGCCACGCACCATACCTGTCTCTATCCGAGAATCGGGCGTGCCAATTCAAAGGGGCAGTTCACCATTGTGCGAGAGGCCAAGCGCCCGGTGCATCCCGATCCCTATCTGGTCACCTATTCATTGGGCGACTGGACGACCCAGATCGATACCCTGGACCTATAGGAAAGCCAGGCCGGATGCGCAGAACAGGAACACGTAGCACCCCCGAACTGCTCAAGGATTTGCGCAGCTTGCGAGTCGCTGTTTTTCATCCGCGTGACAACGACGGCGAGCAGCTCATTCGCCAGTTGCAGCGGATCGGATGCCAGGTTCAGGCGTTCTGGCCTCTTCCGGCGGAGCTGAACGAGCCGTTCGACGTGGCGTTTCTTGCGGTCAATCCGGAGACCATTGTCCTGGACCTGCCGTGGATCAAAAGCGAAGATGCCCCGATCAGGGTAGCGGTAGTCAACTACGAGAATCCGACGATCGTCGATGGCATGTTGCGACTTGGAGCAAGCGCGGTCATTGCCACGCCTATCCGCTCCTTTGGAGTGCTGTCGACACTGATTCTTGCGCGTCAGCTGGCAGGGGATTTGCGGCAAGAGCGAAAACGCGTGATCAAGCTTGAGTCCAAGCTTCAGTCGATCCGCAAGATTACCGATGCAAAGAGTGTCCTGATGAACTCGCGCAAGATATCGGAGGAAGATGCCTATGCCGTGATTCGCGATCAGGCAATGGTAAAGCGGGTCACCATCGAAGAGATCGCGACGGCGATCATCAATGCCAACGAGATTCTTTCGATGGTTGGGGTCAAAAGATCCTAGTGCGCCATGGCTGCTGGCGCCATCGCCGGGGCAGCGCCTGCTGACCTGGGGCAACCGCGCCAACAGCCGGCGCCGGCCGCTTTGCCGTATCGCCAGCGCCAACTTTCGTGGCCCTGTAAGGAAACGCTGCCCGGTGCCGACCAAGGAGCACCTAGAATAATCATGACCCCGGAGCCAGACCATGCGCGACACCTACCCCCTGCTGCTCAAGTCCGATTTCCCGGCCTTGCGCCGCGGCCGGCTGGAAACCCTGCAAGCCAATCTCGGCTATCGCTGCAACCAGTCCTGTTTGCATTGCCACGTCGCGGCCAGCCCGAAGCGCACGGAGGAAATGGCCTGGGACACCATGGCGCTGATGCTGCAATTTGCGCGCCGCCAGGGGATCGCGACGCTGGACCTGACCGGCGGCGCACCGGAACTCAATCCGCATTTCCGCCGCCTGGTGTCGGCCGCCCGCGCCCAGGGGCTGCGCGTCATCGACCGCTGCAACCTGACCATACTCAAGGAGCCCGGCCATGAAGACCTGGCGGATTTCCTCGCCGCCAACGCGGTCGAGATCGTCGCCTCCCTGCCCTGCTACGTCGAAGAAAACGTTGACCGCCAGCGCGGCGATGGCGTCTTCGAGGCCAGCCTGGCAGGCCTGCGCCAGCTCAATGCCCTGGGCTATGGCCTGCCGGACAGCGGCCGCATCCTGAACCTGGTGTACAACCCGCTCGGCGCCAGCCTGCCGCCCGCGCAGGAGCCGCTGGAGGCCGCCTACAAGGAGCAGCTGGCGATCCGTTACGGCATCGTCTTCAATCGCCTGTTCGCGCTGGCCAACATGCCGATCCGGCGCTTCGGCAGCCAGCTCGTTTCGCGCAAGCAGTTCGACGCCTACATAGGCCTGCTCAAAGGCGCGCATCGCGATGAAAACCTGGCCGGCGTCATGTGCAAGACGCTGATTTCGGTAAGCTGGCAGGGTCAGGTCCATGACTGCGACTTCAACCAGATGCTGGGCATGCCGCTGGGATGCGCCGCGGCCCCGATGCATCTGGCCGATCTGCTCGACCACGATTTGAACAACACGCCGATCCGCGTCGCCGGCCACTGCTACGGCTGCACCGCGGGCCAGGGCAGCAGTTGCGGCGGCGCGCTCGACTCACATTCGCCCCAGGAGGAAACATGCACGAACTCGTGAAGGACTACTACGGCAAGCAGCTTGCCGGCACCGCCGACCTCAAGACCAGCGCCTGCTGCGACGCGTCCAGCGTGCCGGGCTGGCTCAAGCCGCTGCTGGCGCGCATCCACCCCGAGGTGCTGGAGCGCTACTACGGCTGCGGCTTGGTCGCGCCGCCGCTGCTCGAAGGCTGCCGCGTGCTCGACCTCGGCAGCGGTTCCGGGCGCGACGTGTATGCGCTGGCGCAGCTGGCCGGCGCGTCGGGCGAGGTGGTCGGTGTGGACATGACCGACGAGCAGCTCGCCGTGGCGCAGCGCCATCGCGAGCATCATCGCGTCGCCTTCGGCTATGAACGCGACAATGTGCGCTTCCTGCACGGCTACATCGAGCGCCTCGACGAACTCGACCTGGCGCCGGGCAGCTTCGACGTCATCGTCTCCAACTGCGTGGTGAATCTCTCGCCCGACAAGGAGGCCGTGCTGCGCGGCGTGCAGCGCCTGCTCAAGCCCGGCGGCGAGTTCTACTTCTCCGACGTGTATGCCGACCGGCGCGTGCCGGAAAGCGTAAAGAACGACCCGGTGCTCTACGGCGAATGCCTCGGCGGCGCGCTGTACTGGAACGATTTCCTCGGTCTGGCGCGACAGGCCGGCTTCCGCGACCCGCGCTTGGTGGAAGACCGGCCGCTGACGGTTACCGATCCCGAACTGGCGCCACGCACCGCCGGCGTGAACTTCTTCTCGGCCACCTACCGCCTGTTCAAGCTCGACGGACTGGAAGCCGACTGCGAGGATTACGGCCAGGCCGTGGTCTATCGCGGCAGCATTCCCGAGCAGGCCCAAGCCTTCGTCCTCGACAAGCATCATCGCATCGAGGCCGGGCGCGTGTTCCCGGTCTGCGGCAACACCTGGCGCATGCTCAAGGAAAGCCGGCTGGCGCCGCATTTCGATTTCATCGGCGACTTCTCGCGTCACTACGGCCTGTTCGAGGGTTGCGGCAAGGCGCTGCCTTTCGACACCAACACTGGCAGCGGCAGTAACGAAAGCTGCGGCTGTTGCTAAGGGATCCCGGCGATGGAACTCCTCCTCATCGGCATCGCCCTGTTCCTCGCCTTCGGCAACGGCGCCAACGACAACTTCAAGGGCTTCGCCACGGTCTGGGGCTCGGGTGTCCTCGGCTACCGGCGCGCCCTGGTTCTGGCGACGCTGGCCACGCTGGCCGGCAGCCTGCTCTCGCTGGCGCTGGCGCAAACGCTGGTCGCGCAATTCACCGGCCGCGGCCTGGTGCCCGATGCCGTGGCTGCGGCGCCGAGCTTCATGCTGCACGCCGGCGCCGGCGCCGCATTGACCGTTTTCGCGGCGACGCGCGCCGGCCTGCCGGTGTCGACCACGCATGCGCTGATCGGCGGCCTGATCGGTGCCGGCCTGGCCGAGCCGGGCGGCCAGATGCGCTACGGCGCGCTGGCCAGCCTATTCCTCTTGCCGTTGCTGGCGAGCCCGCTGCTGGCTGCCGCACTCGGCACGCTGGCCTCGCGCGCCCTGCGGCTGCGGCCGGGCGCCGACTGCGCCTGTCTCATCGCGCCGACGCCCGGCTTCGTCGCACAGGGCGACGGCAGCCTGGCGCTGGCGTCGACCGCCGTGCTGCCAACGCCAACTCTTGTGCTCGCGCCAGACGCACACTGCCAACGGCAAGCCGGCCTGATCGCCCGCCTTGCCCTGCCGGATCTCGGCGACCGCGCG